>CAZIIV010000005.1:0-9438 GCA_964539365.1 uncultured Desulfobacteraceae bacterium
ACCTGAAAACAGACCTTAGAATTCCTATGGAAAGTAATAAATGAACGCTGTTAACCAAAATCAGTGAATTACACATTGTGTCCATCTGTGTCCAAAAAAAAAGGAAATTCATATAATTTCAAATTAGTGATAAGGATTTTAACTGATATTCCAGCGCTTAAGTTCATCGATCATGGTGTAATCCGTCATATCGCATTTAATCGGCGTTATAGATATAAAATTATCGTCAAGCGCGGCACCGTCAATTTCAGAATCATTAAATGGAGTACTGGAATCGTGCCCATGCCAATAATAGGTTCGGTTGCGGGGATCGACTCTCTTTTCAAGGTATTCGGAATAAAGGGTGGTTCCCTGCTTGCTTATCCGAACACCTTTTATATCAGCGGGTATATCGGGGATATTTACATTAAGGAATGTTCCAAAAGGGAGACCTTTTTGATAAATATTTTCTGCCAGTGTCGCAGTAAAATGAGCGGCGTGATCATAGTCGGCAGCCTGACGTCCCTGTATGGAAACAGCAATTGCCGGGACGTTGTATAATGCAGCCTCTTTAGCCGCAGCCACGGTCCCGGAATAGTTGATATTAACCCCGACATTTGCACCGGGATTAATTCCTGAGATCACCATATCCGGTTTGGTGTCGAGAAGTTCCATAAGGCCCATCTTGACGCAGTCCGCCGGTGTTCCATTCACCGCATATCCCGTGAAGCCGTTATTGATGTGAACGATATGTGTACGAAGCGGTTGATACAGGGTAATCCCATGCCCTACCGCGCTTCGCTCGCGATCCGGTGCAACTACGGTTACTCTGTGCCGGCCCGTAAACTTTTCATAAAGCGCCCAGAGTCCTTCTGCGTAAATACCGTCATCGTTTGTTAATAAAATATCCATTTTAAATTATTATTTGGCAACTACCGCTTGATTTTTTGACTGAAATATCATTTATACTTGATATCTTTTTCTTATTCAAGATGTTATTGATATCGGTCAAAAGCTAACCTGAATTTTTCATCCTGCTCGGATTCAGCTGCCCGGAATATTTTATATGAGCCGTTTACAAAACTCCCGTTTCTTGCTCCAAGGCCGCTTTGATCGTTGCGGCAAAGTTTGTTCCTGCTCCGAACACAACACATTTTTATTGGCTTTTGCCGGTTACCCAAAAGAAAAATACAGAGTTTTAAAATTAGTGCGAATACACAAAGCTGTTGCCTGTCTTGTACTCATCTTCTTTTTTTTGATTGTAACGTCTATTCATACGTCGGCACAAGAGAAATCCAGACTGCTTAAGGATGACCCCAAGGCGCCGTGGCATATTGTTGCCGATGAAATTCATTATGACGACACTATAAATCAATATATTGCCAAAGGCAATGTAACCATAACCAAACAAGACAAAAATCTGAGCGCTGATTATGTTCGTTTTGACAAAAAAAACATGAAAGCTTTTGCAGACGGACATGTCATCATGACCGCAGGACAAGATATACTGACCGGAAACCGTATGGAAATGGATCTGAATGCTGAAACGGGAACGATATATAATGGAACAATATTTCTCCAAGAAAACCATTTTTATATTAAAGGAGATAGACTTAAAAAAGTTGGCAAGGACTCATATACTGCGGATAAAGCCAGCATCACAACCTGTGACGGTGACCGACCGGTATGGAAAATTACAGGTAGAAAATTAAAAATTACAATCGAAGGGTACGGCTTTGCAAAGCACTCAGCGCTTTGGGTCCGAAAAGTTCCGGTACTGTACACCCCCTTTCTTTTGTTTCCGGTAAAGTTAAAACGCCAGACGGGTTTATTGGCACCCCAATTTGGTTATTCGGATCGCAAAGGGACCGAATATATTCAGCCGTTTTACTGGGCCATAAACCAAAGCTCAGATGCAACATTCTATGTGGACTACATGGCACATCGTGGGGAAAAATTAGGACTGGAATACCGTTATGTCCTGGATCAAAACTCAAAAGGGACCCTGATGTATGATTTTTTAAATGACAGAAAGGTAGATGACGGCTCGTTGGATTCAAGCGATAAATGGGGGTACGAGGATGACGATGTACTACGGCCCAATTCCAGCCGCTACTGGTTCAGAATGAAAAATGATCAGATGCTTCCCTTTGGTTTTTCCGCAAGGCTTGACATAGACATTGTAAGCGATCAGGATTATCTTCATGAATTTAAAGATGGATTAACCGGATTTAATGAAACCGATGCTTATTTTCTCAAAACCTTTGGTCGGGACCTGGATGATTATGATGACCCGGTAAGAACCAACACTCTCAATATAAACAGGATTTGGCCTGCATACAGCCTCAACGCCGAACTTCTCTGGTATGATAATGTTATAAGCCGGCGCTGGGAGGAAACAAACACCACCTTGCAGAGACTGCCGTTTATAGAGTTCGACGGATCAAAACAGAGGATTTTTAGTTCCTTTTTTTATTTTGATTTCGATTCCGAATACACATACTTTTACCGTGAAGACGGTGCAAGGGGCCATCGAATAGATGCGCATCCCCGGTTTTATCTTCCCTATCGGTATAAAAACTTTTTTACCATTGAGCCCTCCATAGGGATTCGGGAGACGGCCTGGCATCTTGATAAAGACGAATACAGCTCTTCTGATAAAAAAAGATTCAACAGACAAATATATGATACCAAATTAGATCTTTTTTCTGAAATTTATCAAGTGTTTGATGTGAAAGGCAAACGCATCGAGAAGATCAGGCATACCATAAGACCTCAAATTATCTGGGATTATGTGCCTGAAAAAGATCAGGATAGATACCCGTTTTTTGAAAACCCGGATGGGATTGAAAAACAAGACCAGCATGCATATTCATTATTTGACGGCGTAGATCGGGTTGAAAAACAAAACCTGATAACCTATTCCATTACCAATACGTTGACATCAAAATCCAAAGACAATAGACAGAAAAAGGAAGCACGTATATTAGACAAACCCAACGGGCATGAACCGTATCATCCGCCCAGTTATGTCTATAACCGGTTCTGTCGATTCAAGTTGGAACAAAGTTATGATATTAATAAGGATAAAGACGATGATCCTGAGCCGCTTTCGCCAATTTACGCTGAACTTGAACTGAATCCGGCCAGATATTTTTCAATAGATGCCGATGCCGAATGGTCCCATTACGACAACGAATTCCGATCCCGCAATATTGAATTAAACTTATGGGATAACCGAGGCGACAGACTGTTTGTGGAATACCGGTATACCAGGGATGACAGCGAATCGATCTATACGGATTTGCTTTTAAAACTATCAGACAGACTTTCGGCATACTCAGAATATGAACGGGACATTTTCAATGGCCGAGTGATACAATACGGCCTGGGATTTTTATACGAATCGCAATGCTGGGCGCTGGATGTTCAGTTGAAAAAAGATGAAAATGATTACAAGTATCAATTTATAATCAGGCTTTCTGGAATAGGGGAAATTGGATAAATAATCTCGCTGGACATATTCAACCGAAAAGAATATATGAATTAGGCAAATGACCCTATCAAAGCTGACATATTCCTGGTATGTTTTGCATACCAAAAGCAGGTTCGAAAACGTGGTAAACGAAGGCCTGATTAAAAAATCCATAGAGGTTTTTCTTCCAAAAATTCAGGTTAAAAGTAAACGCCGTGATCGAAAGGCTATGATCAGAGTACCGCTTTTTCCCGGATACCTGTTTGTAAAAACCGATCTTAACCCTTATGAACATCTTGAAATTGTAAAGACTGCCGGTGCGGTCCGTTTAATAGGTAACAAAGACGGCCCGATTTCCGTTCCATCCGATACCATAAAATCTTTGGAGATCATGGTTGGAGGAAGCAATACGGTTATCACCGGCACCCGTTTTAAAAAAGGAGACCGGGTCGTAGTGGTTTATGGCCCCTTTACCGGTGTGATCGGAACTTTTGTCCGATACAGGGGAAAAGGGCGAGTCATCGTTAATATCGAAGCGCTGGGACAGTTTGCCGCGGTAGAGGTGAGTGAAGAAGATATTGAAAAACTTCCTGAAATATTATCATAAAACCAAAGATGCCGGTTTTTTAAGGCTGGAAAAGTATTAAAAGAACGGGTAAGTTGCTAAATTTGTGTCTGTTTATGAATCGACATTTGGATTTAAGTCGATATTGGGCCAAGAACGGCCGATACGACTATTAACCACTCTGCTTCAAAATGAGACGCTGCCTCACGCCCTCCTTTTTATCGGGATTGAAGGAGTGGGCAAACGAACCGCAGCTGTGGCTTTGGCGATGGCGTGTAACTGCAAGGCCCTGGATCCGGAGAAGTTTACAGAAAGGATGAAAATTCGTGACGGTAAGCTTCCATCTGATCAAATAAAACCCGTTGGTCCCTGCGGCCGCTGCAAATCCTGCCGGAAAATCGAATCGGGGAATCACCCGGATATCATTGTGCTTCACCCGTCGGGTCCTTTTATCAGGATTGGTCAAATACGTGAACTTTGCGGAACGCTTGCCATGAAACCTTACGAGGCGAGATTCCGTGTGGTCATAATTTCAAATGCCCAGACCCTGAATCCATCAGCAGGGAATGCCCTCCTCAAAGTGCTGGAGGAACCTCCGGATCGAACAATTTTGATACTAACCGCCTTGCAGACATCCGACCTTCTCCCGACAATTGTGTCTCGATGCCAGCATATCAGATTTTATCCTGTTTCCCGAAAAAATCTTGAATCGTTGCTGATACAAAGGTATCACGCGAATCCGGATGAGGCAGAAATAACAGCTATCCTGGCAAACGGGAGTGTCTCCAAAGCCGTTTCCATGATCAATCCCATAAACAAAGTCAATTGGATAAGGCGCAGAATCTGGCTGATAAATGAAGTTGAGTCTTTACCGGCCATGTCCATGGGGTTACGCATGGCATTTGCGGAAAAATTGTCAAAACACAAAGAAATCCTTGCCGAATCTCTTGAAGTGATTAAAATTTGGTACAGAGACCTCGTCGTCTGTAAGTATCATCATGAAAAAATTATCAACAGGGATTTAACCGACAGAATTCAACGTGCTTCCAAAAACATGAAAGTGACTTTACTGATTTCAAAAATTGATGATATTGAATCGGCTCAGAAAAATATTCAGGCAAACACTAATTTGCGTCTGACGTTAGAAGTATTGATAATGCGACTTGCAAAAGTTTAACACTCATTATAAATAATACAGAAACTGATTTTTAAAGAACATTGATATATGAAAAAAGTAATTGGAATAAGATTTAAGCCTGCCGGCAAGATTTACGACTTTGACAGCGGCGCATTCGTACTTAATCGGGGAGACCATGTAATTGTGGAAACCGAACAGGGACTTACGTTCGGAACGGTTGTCATTCCTCCGGCACCCTATGACGAGTCCACTGCCGGGAGATCAGGCAAACCTTTAAAAATGGTATTTCGCCTGGCAAATCAAGAAGATTTTCATCAAAGAGAGAAGAATATTGATACTGAAAAACAGGCCCATTCCTGTTGTCAAAAATGCATCAATGAACTTGAGCTTAAAATGAACCTTTTTTCCGTTGAAAGCTCCTTTGACGCAAGCAAGTTGACATTTTTTTTCACATCCGAAGGTCGAGTTGATTTCCGGCAACTTGTCAAGCTGCTTGTTAAAAAATTCGGTGTCAGAATAGAAATGAGACAGGTGGGAATACGCAACCAGGCCAAGATGTGCGGTGGTATCGGAAGGTGCGGACGCGAGATATGCTGTTCGGCATTTATTGAGAAATTTGGACCGGTCTCCATACGCATGGCAAAAGAACAAGGGTTGTCATTAAACCCCACAAAAATTTCCGGCCAGTGCGGACGACTCATGTGCTGCCTTACCTTTGAATATGAAATGTATAAAGAAATTAAATCACAATTCCCAAAAATCGGGGAAACCATTAAAACCAAAAATGGTGACGGCAAGGTCGTTCGCCATAATACCATATTCAATCGCATCGTCATTCGATTAGATGATGGTGAGGATATAGAAGTTGGACTGGATAAAATCATAAGGGGGTAAAAAATAGGAGAAAAAATGTCCAAACCCTTTTATATAACGACACCCATATACTATGTCAACGCCAGGCCTCATCTTGGCCATGCGTACACAACCATTGTTGCAGATATCGCCCGCAGATTTCACTCCATGCGCCAGGTAGAAACGTTCTTTCTTACCGGAACGGATGAACACGGTGACAAGATTGTACGGGCTGCGAAAAATGAGAATCTAAGCATCAGAAAGTATGTGGATAAGATAAGCGGACTTTTTAGGACGCTCTGGCCCGAACTTAATATCAGGTACGATTGTTTTATCCGTACGACCGATGCATCCCATATGGCGATTGTTAAACAGATAATGCAGAAGATTTATGATGCAGGGGATATTTATTTCAGTGAATACGAAGGTCTTTATTGTTTTGGATGCGAGCGTTTTTATACGGAACGGGAGCTGGTGAACGGCAAATGTCCTGACCATGAAACAGAACCCGAACCCATCGAAGAGTCCAATTATTTTTTTAAAATGAGCCGTTATCAGGACTGGCTGATTGATCATATTAATAACACTCCCGATTTTATAACTCCGAAACGTTATAAAAACGAAGTTCTGTCCTTTCTCAAGGAACCCCTTGAAGATTTATGCATATCCCGCCCCAAAAAAAGACTCAAATGGGGTATTACGCTGCCCTTTGATAAAAACTATGTTACCTATGTATGGTTTGATGCCCTGTTAAATTATATTTCAGCCCTGGGATATCCGAATGGAAATTTATTTAAAACATTCTGGCCGGTTGCAGAGCACATCGTGGGCAAAGACATATTAAAGCCCCATGGCATTTACTGGCCGGTCATATTAAAGGCGGCGGGCATTCCCATATATAAAAAACTTCATGTTCACGGATACTGGAATGTCGATCAAACCAAAATGTCAAAAAGCATCGGGAATGTTGTGGAACCGCTTCAATTGAAAAATATTTACGGACTCGATACCTTCAGATTTTTTCTGATGCGAGATATGGTCTTCGGGCTTGATTCCAACTTCAGTGAAACGGCGTTTGTGCAGCGTATTAATTCTGATCTTGCAAATGATCTGGGGAACCTGTTCAGCAGGGTTATAACCATGGCGCATAAATATTTTTCAGGGGTCGTCCCTCAGGTCGATACCCGGATCGAAGAAGAATTTAGGCTCGGGCTGAAATCTGATACATTACGAACCATTGAAAAATATGAAGAAAATATGGAAACCTTTGCCTTTCACAAGGCGCTTATGGACATCTGGGAATTTATCAGCCAGATGAACAAGTATATTGATCTGACTACCCCCTGGGTACTTGCAAAGAAGAAGTCGAGCAGAAAACAACTTGAAGCGGTAATTTACAACCTTCTTGAAGGCCTTAGAGTTATATCCGGCCTAATTTACCCTATAATGCCGGAAACGGCCGAGACCATGCAAAAACATCTGGGGTTGGACCCCCAAAAGCCATTCTATTATCTTGAGTTTCTAAAAACATGGAACATCCTGACGCCCGGTACGAAATTGCCGAAATCAATTACACTGTTTCCGAGGATAGATCTCAAAAAAAATGATACTGCACCACCGGGAGTAAAGGGACCAAGTTGTGAACGGGTTGAAATCAAACCCGAAATAACACTTGATATCCTCAACAAAATCGATCTCAGGGTGGCTACCGTGATCCATGCAGAGGAAATACCCCGAGCCAAGAAGCTGCTTAAACTTGAAGTTGACCTGGGAGAAAGGAAAACGATTGTTGCCGGCATTTCTGAGGACTATACTCCCGAAGATCTGATAGGCAAACAGGTCATTGTGGTTGCCAATCTCAAGCCTGCCAAATTGATGGGGATACTTTCCCAGGGTATGTTGCTGGCTGCTGTTGATGAAACCGGTTGTACGGTGGCAACCCTGGATCAAAAGGTAAAACCAGGAACACCACTGAGCTAAAAAGAACTTTAAAAATATCTGTTCAATAGGAACCATGGAGTAATGATTCCCCAAAGACGTAACACCGAGCAAGCACCCCTTGCAAGACCGGGATGGAGAGAGTACCAGGACAACCTGAAATGGGCCGCCGCCAAAAAAAGATTACTCAATAAAGCTATCAAATTAACCACCCTGGGTATTGTGGTTCTTGTTTCGGCCTACGGAATATTCGGCACTCTCGGCGAAAACTCATGTTCTCATTTGCTTGGGGACTATTTTTCATCATCCCATGATAACACCATGGAGGCGCGCCTCAATGATGACAGGTTAATCGACAAAAGCAATGTTCGGGATCTTCTTAAAAGCATATCTTTTGTAAACCTTAAAAATAAGAGTTTTGACTTTTTTTCAAATGGCCGTAAATTTCGAATTGACACCAGTCTTGATATAGAACTGCAGGAATTACTAATAAAAAAATTGGATTTAGACACATCAAGATACATCGGGATCGTGTGTATGGATCCTGCTACCGGCAAGGTTTTATCTATGGTCGGTTTTGACAAGACAGATCCGTCTAACAATCCGTGCGTGGACAGCAGATTCCCTGCGGCGAGTATCTTTAAGATCGTTACCGCATCCGCAGTTGTTGAAAAATGTGGTTTTCAGCCCGGTTCTACGCTTTCGTATAACGGCAGAAAACATACCTTGTATAAGTCCCAGCTTAAAGACCGGAGAAACCGGTATACCAACAAAATAACATTTCGGGACTCATTTGCACAGTCGGTTAATCCTGTATTTGGGAAAATCGGTGCACACTACCTTGGAAAAAATACTCTCGAAAAGTATGCCGAGGCTTTTGACTTCAACAAAAATATTGATTTTGAGATTGAGATTGCTCCGAGTTTGGTCAATTTATCCGATGAACCTTACCAGTGGGCCGAGGTTGCCTGCGGATTCAACAATCAAACAAAAATATCTCCCCTTCACGGTGCAATGATGGCTTCGGCAATCATCAACCAGGGGAACATCATGGAACCTACGGTTGTTGATCGGATTATTGACGAAAAAGGAGAAATCATTTATCAAAATCGTTTGGTCAGGATTAACCAGGCAATTAGCCCCAAGGCATCTGATATCGTGAATCAGCTCATGGCGGCCACGATTCGCTCAGGCACCTGCAAAAAGGCTTTCAGGGGATACCGTAAAGATAACATCCTTTCAAAACTCAATATCGGAGGCAAAACAGGCTCCATTGACAATAAATCTCATGATGCCCGGTATGACTGGTTTGTAGGATTTGCCGAAGAAAAAGACGGGCCCAAAAAGATCGCCGTATCGGCAATTGTTGCCCATGAAAAATATATCGGCCTTAGAGCAAGTTATTACGCACGGATTGCAATGAAAAAATATTTTCTCAAATATTTTGAAAAGGCCGCTACCTGATCAAGAAAATAAAACATAAAGAGTTCA
>CAZIIV010000005.1:9538-51853 GCA_964539365.1 uncultured Desulfobacteraceae bacterium
CAAATATTTTGAAAAGGCCGCTACCTGATCAAGAAAATAAAACATAAAGAGTTCATCACTATCGGAAATATCAATGAATTGTTTAATTAAAATCTTCAGTGTTATCCGTCAGATGTTTGGGCTGATTTGGGGCTGTCTTTCAGCAGACATATATTTTGGAAAACATACGGCCAATCTGCCGGAAGGTTGCATGGTATTTTTTCCATGCCGGGATAACCTTCTGTGCTGCGGGCTTACAGGGATTGTTTCCTTTAAGCAAAAAAATAAAACACACCAAACCGTCGACATTCAGTTGTTGGAAGATATGCTCATAAAAATCCAAGAATTATGCTTTGCAACCTGCCGGAAAAATGAATTGAATCTTGAGGATCATTATCTGGGAGGGCAACAGCAGATCCGGACTTTTTTGCAAAACGTTCGAAGCTTAAAATGCAATGATCTTTTTTACACTCTTTTCATTCACCCGAAAAATCAGGACAAACTTACAGAATTTGCCGATCGCCTTTTACAATTCATTGATGAAGAACAAAGACTCTTGGACAACCATATGGGGAACCTTGAGTCTGATGATGTGGATATTCTGTCACGACGTATTGATTGTATCCGGGACGCCATCTGGTGCCTTACATCAGAAATTATAAACAATATCAAAAAGGTAAAAGATTTATTAAGAAATGACCATGAGACTCCTACCCGTTATGAAGTCAATATCTTCAAACAGATCAATGCCGTACTGAACAGTATCGACCGTCTTGAAGTCAGGGGCCGAGATTCTGCAGGAATATCCATGATGTTTGTTCTTGATGGTTCTGAATTTGACAGGTTTGAAGAAGCGATAAAAAAGGCAAATCATTATGATCAGTTCACAGAACGTTCCTCCCGTGATGTTCTGGTTAACTTGGGGATCAAAACAAATGAGTCGGAAGATGAAATCGGTCACAAACGGGTTGCCATTGCCCTTACCTATAAAGTTGCTGCTGAAGTCGGGTGTCTTGGAGATAATATTCATTTGCTGCGCCACCATATAAAAAGCGATACGATTTTCCATAAACTGGTTTCATTTTGCCCGAAATATCATACCATTTCTGCGCACACCCGTTGGGCATCGGTGGGTGCCATCAGCGAACCCAACTGTCATCCTGTGGACAACAGTACTACAGGAAACCGTGTTCCAAAAAGCGGTATCATACACGCCTGTCTGAACGGTGATATCGATAATTATATGGAACTTAAAGATGAATATGAACGCTGTGGATGTCTTATCCCCCGGGATATCACCACCGATACAAAAATCATTCCGCTTCGGATCGAAAAGTATATTCATCAGGGGTTTGACATTCAAGAAGCGTTCCGCCTGGCGGTGAATGACTTCAAGGGATCCCATGCCATATCCATGCATACCGATCTGGCGCCGGGAAAAATCTTTCTGGCCCAGAAAGGAAGCGGTCAGGGCATTTTTATCGGTATTGCCAAAGATTATTATGTGCCGACCTCGGAGGTCTACGGACTGGTTGAAGAGACCCCTTTTTTTATTAAGATGGACGGTGAAAAAGAGGTGCAAGGCAAAGGCGGCAGGATTCGGGGACAGATTTTTATCCTGAACCAGGATACCGCAGGAGGGATGGACGGCATTAAAGCGATCTATTATGACAATACCCCGATTGAACTGGGCGAACATGATATAAAGCATACCGAAATTACTTCAAGAGACATAGACCGCCAGGATTTTCCCCATTATTTTTTAAAAGAAATTTCGGAGTCTCCGCAGTCTGTGGAAAAGACCCTCCGGAACTGCTGGAAAATCAAGGAAAATAAGACCCGACGGTATGTCATAACCCTGGATGAAAAAACATTCCCTGAAACGTTGCAACAGGCCCTGCTGGATAAAAAAATACGAAGAATCTTTTTTGTCGGTCAGGGTACCGCCGGTGTTGCTGCCCATGCCTGTGCAGACATTCTGGGGTATTACCTGGACGATCCGAGCTTTTATCTCAGTGCACTCAAAGCGTCGGAGCTAAGCGGGTTTAAGCTTAATGACCATGATGATAAAAAAGTGATGGCGGACTCCCTCGTGATTGCCATCAGCCAGTCCGGAACGACCACAGACACAAACCGTACCATCGATATGGTGAAAGAACGAGGCGCCCACACCATGGCTATCGTTAATCGCAGGGATTCCGATATTACCTTCAAGGTTGACGGTGTCATGTACACCAGCGGCGGCAGGGATATCGAGATGTCGGTCGCTTCTACAAAAGCTTTCTATTCTCAAATTGTTGCCGGTGCGCTTCTGGGTCTTAAGATTGCCGCGCTTCTAAACCGCAGAAGTGATGACTTTGTTGAGGCACAAATTAAAGAGATTCTTGCACTGCCCGGCCATATGAGAAAAGTCCTTTCAATGCATAACAAGATCGGAAATTCTGCAAAAAGACTTGCGACAACCAAGACATACTGGGCCGCCGTGGGAAGCGGGCCCAACAAGGTTTCCGCAGATGAAATCAGGATCAAACTGAGCGAGCTTTGCTATAAAACCATTTCATCCGACTATGTTGAGGATAAAAAACACATTGATCTGTCATCGGAACCGCTGATCATTGTGTGTGCCGCCGGGGCCAGGGGAACGGTAATCAAAGATATTATAAAGGATACCGCGATATTCCAGGCGCACAAGGCCACGGTGGTTGTCATCGCAAACGAGGGTGAAAACCGGTTTGAACCCTATGCGGCGGATGTGTTTCACGTCCCGATGGTCAGTGAACATTTTGCTCCCATCCTAAACACACTGGTGGGACATATCTGGGGATATTACGCTGCCATGGCAATTAACGAAGGGTCTCGCTTCCTGTACGGGTTCAATAAGGAGATCCGGAAAACAGTAGAGGATTATGCCAATAAAGGCATGGATGTTTACGAATTGATCCTTGAAAAAACTTTCAGGGGAAAAATTGCTTTTTTCTATAAAGAATTCAGAAGAAAAAAAGCGGAAAACAGTTTTTCGTCCTCCATGGGAATTGAAGCGGCATCAGATCTGACTCTGCTGTTAAAATATCTGTCCGGGAGACTGCCGGTATCAGATTTTGAAATCGATTTCGGGAAAAAGGGTACGGCCATGAACATGTTGAACACGCTTTTTGAATGTTTGGGACAATCCATAAACTGCATGTCCCGACCCGTGGATGCTATTCGACATCAGGCGAAAACCGTTACTGTGGGCACAAGCCGTATCAGCGACAAGGTGGAAGGCATACTGTTCCAGACACTGGCCGCATTCAATATCCATGTGTCCCAGCTTATTAACAGAAATATTATGGTTCTTAAAAACCTTCAGAAAATTGTTTCGGGTATAAAAGGAGCCATTTTTTACAGAATCGGAGGCCTGAACGTTCTCGGCGAACCTACGGATCAAACCACAATCGAGATAATAAAGAAAGACGGCACGTTGAAACCGATTCCGTCCCGTGTGGAAACCGACCCCCTGCTTAAGGGGACCAAAAGAATCATTGTGCGGGAAGGAAATGTATATATCGGCAAAGGACGGAAAGATGATCGGAGTATTATCATTATTCCGATTATATCCAATTCTCCGGCCACACCGAATTTGATTGAATATATACTTCTGTTGAATATATCGTTTAAAGAAAATATTCCGTTAGACGTAAAGATAAAAGCCCTGGGCGGAAAATATGAGCGAATCAAAAATATTGTTCAGGAAAACAGCGTGATATGGGATGAACGATATATTGAGCTTGTGGGGATGAAAGAGCTTTTTGGAATATCTGCGGAAAAAATCGGAGAATTTATTGTCTCCCGTGTTTCATAATGTGTATGATTAAAGAATGAAACGGGTACGTATTATTGATTCTATCTTTATAACTGAAAATATACAGGAGATCAGAAATGCCGGACAAAAAAGATTTTATTATCAAAGACAAAAGAATATTCGCGGAAGGGGATTCGGAAAAACAGGATCAAGAGAAAAAAGAAAAAGCGGCCAAACCTTCAAAAGAGGAGGTTCCGGTAAGTGAATCAGAAGAGGCGGCTGCTCCCGAGGAGGATACAACAGATTATCAGCTGCCGAAAATCAATTTTGCCACCTTTATTTTTTCGTTAAATTCATCTGTACTGGTACAACTCGGTCTCATAGAGGATCCTGCCACCGGGAAAAAGACAAAGAACCTGCCCCTTGCAAAACAGACCATAGATATTTTAGGAATGCTGGAAGAAAAAACCCGAGGGAATTTGACAAATGATGAAGAGAATATGCTGAAAAATATTCTATATGACCTGAGGATGATATATGTAAAAGAAAAGGGATAATCCGGATATGTCATGAGGATTCTCTCTCCTGCCAAAATCAATCTGTTTTTGCAAATTACGGGAAAACGACCCGACGGCTATCATGATCTGGTTAGCCTGATGTGCTGTGTGGGACTATATGATACGGTGACACTTAGTTTCGGCGTTAAGGAGACTTCCGTCTCCTGTCGCCATCCGGATGTGCCGGAAGATGAAACAAATCTTACCGCTGTCGCTGCCTCTCTGTTTTTTAATACCCTGAATATAAATGACGGCGTAAAAATTTCCATAGAAAAACAAATACCGGTTGGAGCCGGTCTTGGCGGAGGAAGCAGTAATGCCGCCGCTGTTTTGTTGGGATTAAATCGCTTTTATGATACTGCATTTTCCCAGGACAAACTCATATCCTTAGGATGTTCAATCGGGGCGGACGTGCCCTTTTTTATTTTCCGAAAACCGGCAATCGTATCCGGTATCGGTGACAAGCTCAAGGCTTACCAAGGGCTTGAAAGTTTTAAGATATTATTGGTTTTCCCCGGTTTTGGCATTTCAACGGCCAAGGTTTATAAAAATCTTAATTTGGGATTGACAAACTGCAAAAAAAAACTTAGAAGTTTCCTTTTGAACGAGCAGAGCTTTAATCCGGGGTGCCATTTATGCAATGATCTTGAACCCACTGCGGCATCAATGTATCCGGGCATATTTATCGCTAAAGAGGCTCTTTTAAGATATGGCGCACTGGGGGCGCTCATGTCGGGAAGCGGATCAACGGTATTCGGTCTTTTTCCCGATTCCGATACCGCCTTTAGGGCACAATGCGCACTTGAAGCGAACAACGAGTGGCAGGTGTACCTTGTCGATATGATAACAAAAGAGAACGTTTTTGAAAGGTCTCACAGGGGTAATTTGTCTTGAACAGATGCATAGATGACCCTGCATCTTTGATTATGGGGCGTCGTCAAGTGGTAAGACACAGGATTTTGGTTCCTGCATTCGGAGGTTCGAATCCTCCCGCCCCAGCCAGGTTGCGTTAATGGGTAATGGTAATATAAATGGATGATTTTGTTATATTTTCAGGGAATTCAAATCCGACTCTTTCCCAAAAAATATGTGAATATATCAATGTTCCTCTGGGAGGGGAAAAGGTAAAACGATTCAGTGACGGCGAGATCCAGATCGAAATAGATGAAAACGTAAGATCAAAAGATGTTTTTGTCATTCAGTCCATTTGTTATCCGGTGAATGATAATCTGGTTGAACTGCTGTTGATGCTGGATGCTTTAAAGCGTGCTTCGGCAAACAGGATAACAGCGGTAATTCCCTATTACGGATATGCACGCCAGGACAAGAAGGTAGCACCTCGAGTTCCGATCAGCGCCAAACTGGTTGCGGATATACTGACCGTGGCCGGGGCAACCCGGATCATTACCATGGACCTGCATGCCGGGCAGATTCAAGGATTTTTCAACATTCCGGTGGACAATCTTTTTGCCGCTCCGGTTATTATCGATTATATCAGAAAAAATTTTAACGATGACCTCGTGATCGTTTCTCCGGATGCGGGTGGGGTTGAACGAGCCAGAGCCATTGCCAAGCGCCTAGACGCGGGACTTGCCATCATTGATAAGCGCAGAGATGCTCCCAACCAAGCCAAGGCCATGGCAGTTATCGGCAATGTTACCGACAAGGTTGTGGTGATTCTTGATGATATGGTCGATACCGCCGGCACCCTTGTCGAAGCTGCCGGAGCTATCATGAAAAATGGTGCCAGGGAGATCCATGCCAGCTGTTGCCATCCGGTTCTGTCGGGGCCGGCCATACAGCGGATTGAGGATTCGGAGTTAAAAACCCTGGTTGTAACAGATACCATTCCTTTAAAAAAAAATGCGATTGACTGTAATAAAATCAATGTACTTTCAATTTCAAAGCTGATTGGCGAGGCCATTATTCGCAGTTTTAAAGGAGATTCCGTAACTTCTCTGTTTGTGTAAAACCTAACCCGGATAAGCCGGCCTCCGGCTCGTGGAACCTGCAGTTCGGAGAGAGGGTAGAGCCTACAGCTCGGAGAGAACCAAAAATAATTGCCGCAAAGACACTAAGGATATATTAATTATTCTTTAATTATTCTTTTTTCGTGTCTTGGTGCCTGGTGGCAGAATTGAGAAAGTTTTTTCAGGAGGATTAATATATTTTGGAATTGATAGAATTAAAGACAAATATCAGAACCACCACAGGCAACGGTCCTGCACGCAGGCTCAGACAAAAAGGGCTGATACCTGCGGTGCTCTATGGCCCGGGAACAAACTCCGTTCTGCTTTCTGTGAATGTCCGCGATATTGACATGATTTTGAAAAAGGGACGGATCGGTCAGGTCCTTTTAAAGCTTGTTATTCCCAATAATGGAGAAACATCCACCAAGACAGTTATGGTAAAAGAGCTGCAACTCCATCCGGTTTCACGCAATTTCCAGCACATCGATTTCTACGAGGTTGCAATGGATCGTAAGATCATGGTGAATATTCCTGTTACGACAACCGGTAAGGCAAAGGGCGTCGAGAATGGGGGTATACTTCAGATTATCAGACGTGAACTGGAAGTTCAGTGCCTGCCCCTGGATGTCCCGGAGTTTATTGAGATCGATATTACGGATCTTGATATTGGAGATTCGATCCATTTGGGCGATATTGCCCGGCAAAGTAAATTTGAGTTTTTGGATGATGAAAATTTTACAGTAGTAACCGTAGTCAGTCCAAAGATGGAAGAAGAGGCGGAAGCCATAGAAGAAGCGGAAGAGGAAGGTGAAGCGGCCATTGCTGAAGAAGGTGAGGAACGACCTGAATCCGGTGATGAAACATAGTGTAACGGACTTTAGTTATGCCGCAAAAATGTGTACGCTTGGTGGTCGGGCTCGGAAATCCGGGAAGTACTTATAAAAGGACCCGGCATAATGTCGGATTTATGATAGTGGATCAAATTGCACAAGATTTTTCTATTGCCCTTGTCAAACAAAAATTTGATACCGTTTTCGGACGGGGATCTGTTGATGATGTTGAGGTTGTCCTGGCAAAACCCATGGCCTTTATGAACAGAAGCGGACCGCAGGTTCACAAAATTGCAAAATATTACAGGATATTAAGCGAGGACATGTTGGTTGTTCACGATGACATAGACCTTGCTTTTGGAAGAATAAAAATAAAGGAGAAAGGAGGGGATGGGGGACACAAAGGTGTAAGATCAATAATAGATGCCTTTGGCGGAGGTGATTTTGTACGTCTTCGTATTGGCGTCGGGCGGCCCGAGGCCGGGATTAATGCTGCTGATCATGTTCTGCGAAAATTTTCTTTAAAAGAAACAAAAGTTCTACACCGGATCATAACAGAGGCCCGGGATGCTGTAGGTACAATCCTTTGTAAAGGTGCAAAGGAAGGGATGAACAGGTTCAACGATAAAAGAATTCTAATTTCAAGTTAACTATTCAGATGGAGGGAAGAATGGACGCTGTATTAAACAATTTACCATTGTATTGCACGCTGGTAGGTGTTGCAGGAGTGCTTTTTGCGATTATACTGGCCGGAGTTGTCAAAAAAGCGCCTGCCGGAAATGAAAAGATGCAGGAGATTGCCACCGCTATTCAAGAAGGCGCTATTGCATATTTAAATCGCCAGCTCAAAAGTATGGGCATCGCCGGCATCGTTATTTTCATTATAATTTTTGTCACCCTTGGCTTCAAATTCGCCATCGGATTTTTGATCGGTGCCGTCGCATCATTCATGGCGGGATATATCGGAATGCGGGTATCGGTTCTCGCCAATGTAAGAACCGCGGAAGCCGCCAAAAAAGGGCTTGCGGCCGGTCTGGCTCTGGCCTTTAAGGGCGGTTCGGTTACCGGAATGATCGTGGCCGGTCTGGCTTTAACCGCCATTTCCGGGTTCTATACCGTAACCCATGATGTTATGGCCCTGGTTGCCTTAGGGTTTGGCGGCAGCCTGATTTCGATTTTCGCACGGCTGGGCGGCGGGATCTTTACCAAGGGCGCTGATGTGGGAGCTGACCTGGTGGGTAAAGTCGAGGCCGGCATCCCTGAAGATGACCCCAGAAACCCGGCGACCATTGCCGATAATGTGGGGGACAATGTGGGGGACTGTGCGGGTATGGCAGCCGACCTTTTTGAGACATACGCAGTTACGGCCGTCGCCGCCATGCTGATCGGTCATCTTCTTTTTCCCAAAAGCCAAATCGTAGTCGAATTTCCGTTGCTGCTCGGCGCTATCTCAATCATCGCTTCCGCGATCGCTGTTTTCTTTGTGAGACTCGGAAAGAATGAATATATCATGGGCGCCCTGTACAAGGGAATGTTCGGTGCCGCCATCATGGCAGCCATTGCATTCTACTACGCCTGCAACAAGTTTATGGGCGACTTGGGTACCACTTCCGCCATGAATATTTATTATTGCACGCTGATCGGGCTGATCCTTACGGTTGTCATTGTTATCATAACCGAATACTATACAGGCATTTACTCACCGGTTAAACAGATTGCACAGGCATCCACAACCGGCCACGGCACAAATATCATCGCCGGTCTGGGTGTGAGTATGCAGGCCACGGCGGCTCCGGTTCTTGCCATCTGCCTGGCGATTTATTTGTCTCACCAATTTGCCGGCCTATACGGAATTGCCATGGCAGCCATGTCCATGCTTTCCATGACCGGAATGGTGATTGCCATTGACGCTTACGGACCCATTACCGATAATGCCGGCGGGATTGCCGAGATGGCTGAAATGGATGAAAGCGTCCGGGCCGTGACCGATCCGCTGGATGCCGTAGGAAATACCACCAAAGCAGTGACCAAAGGGTATGCCATCGGTTCTGCCGGTCTGGCGGCTCTGGTTCTGTTTGCAGCCTATGTACAGGAATTTGCTATCCAGGGTGAAGCAGGTGCTGCTGCCATTAAATTCGACCTGTCCGACGTCAATGTTATCATCGGTCTTTTTATCGGCGGCCTTTTGCCGTATCTGTTTGCTTCCATTGCCATGAAAGCGGTGGGCAATGCCGGTGGTGCAGTGGTTGAAGAGGTTCGCCGCCAGTTCCGCGAAATTCCGGGCATCATGGAAGGTACCGGCAAACCCGATTATGGCGCCTGTGTTGACATCGTCACCAAGTTTGCTTTAAAAGAAATGATCGTCCCCGCACTTTTGCCGGTGGTTGCACCACTTATTGTGGGTTTCTTGCTTGGCAAGGTCGCTCTGGGCGGGCTTTTGATCGGAAGTATCGTTACCGGTGTCTTTGTTGCCATTTCCATGACTACCGGTGGAGCTGCCTGGGACAATGCCAAGAAATATATTGAAGACGGCCATCTGGGCGGAAAAGGAAGCGATTCTCACAAAGCGGCCGTTACCGGTGACACGGTTGGCGATCCTTACAAGGATACCGCAGGCCCGGCCGTTAACCCGATGATCAAAATACTGAATGTTGTGGCATTGCTCATGGTACCATTTTTGCTGTAATAACAAATCGATAAAACTTGTTTAAATAAAAAGGGATCGGCGTAATCTGCGCCGGTCCTTTTTTATTGATTGTTCGCTGAGCATATGGTATAAAGTAGTTACAAATTAGTATAGCGTAGCGAAAAGCCCGATTCATCGGGCAAGATGGGTTAATTGGTATATGACAAGGGACCAATGACACATATGAAAATAAATAAGCCGGTGTTAAAATGAGTATGAAAAAGCATAACGAAAAAACAAAAGCATCCAGACAGAAAGTGAGGGAATTTAAAGCCGGGGATCTTGCGGTTTACCCGGCACATGGTGTCGGGAAAATTAATTCCATCGAGAGCAAGATCGTTAACGGTGAAGAACATGATTTTTATATGATGAAAATTCTCGAAAACCAAATGACGATCATGATTCCCACATGGAATGTTGAGCAGGTCGGCCTGAGGGATGTGATCGATGAAAAAGAGATTTCCAAAGTATACAACGTCATGAAAAAAAGGGAGGAGTTTCCCGGTGAGACCCAGACCTGGAATCGCAGGTACAGGGAATACATGGAAAAAATCAAGACCGGTTCCCTTTTTGATGTGGCCGAAGTCTACAGAGACCTTTCTTTGCTGAAATTAACAAAAGATCTTTCTTTTGGTGAACGCAAACTTTATGATACCGCCCAAACACTTCTGGTGACGGAACTTTCCACGGCTAGAAATACTGATGAAAAAACGATTATTTCAGAAATGGAGTCCTTTTTCCCTTCCAAAAAAGCTGAAAGTACAGAGGATTCAGATAATTCCGATTAACAACCCTTCTTTTTAAAATATGCACGATCCAAGTGCCTTTACCATTCTTGTTGAGGTATCTGATTCGGGAAAACGCCTGGATCTGTTGGTTGTCTCCCGCATCCCCGGCTGTTCCCGTTCTGTTGTGACAAGCCTGATCCGAAATGGAAAAATTCGGGTTCAGGGAGGTGTAAAAAAACCCGGATATCGGGTGAGCACAGGTGACGAAGTTTGTGGCACCATTCCCGCTCCTGAACCGGTGTTGTTTAAACCCGAGCGTGTTCCTATAGACATCCTGTATGAAGATCATGATATTATCGTGGTAAACAAACCACCGGGAATTGTCGTTCATCCCGCGCCGGGCCACGATAGCGGCACTTTAGTGAATGCACTTTTATATCATTGTCCGGGACTTGAAGGAGTCGGCGGAGAAATAAGGCCGGGAATTGTACACAGACTCGACAAAGACACATCCGGTGTGATGGTGGTTGCTAAAAATGCTATGGCACATCAAGATCTGGCCCTTCAATTCAAATCGAGAAGCATTAAAAAAAAATACCTGGCCCTTGTTTACGGCAGGATGGAATCTGAATCCGGCACGGTTTCACTTCCCATTGGCCGGCATCCTGTGGATAGAAAAAAAATGTCCACACATAGCCGTAAAAGTCGCATGGCCGAAACAACCTGGCAAACCAGAAAACGGTTTGCCCAGGCCACCCTGATTGAGATTAATCTCAAAACCGGGCGAACTCACCAGATCAGGGTCCACTGCGCCGCCATCAAACATCCGGTTGTCGGTGATTCGGTCTACGGTGGTCGTAAGGCTGGAAAAATCATGGAATATGATCTGGTTGGATCCGTCCCACGGCAGATGCTCCATGCCTGGCGACTCCAATTCACCCACCCAAAAACCCGAAAGACGCGTTGTTTTGAAGCCCCCATCCCTTCTGACATGGGCGATATTCTCGACAAATTATAACCGAGCTTATCCTTTGATTTTATAGAAGTCTGCAATCTTTTCTACCACATATGCCAGTTGGTCATCCAAAAGCTCGGGATAAATAGGAAGGGCCAGGGTATGCAAAGCCGCACGCTCGGCCTCGGGAAAATCTCCCTTTTTGTAGTTTAAATCCAAAAAACATTCCTGAAGATGCATGGGAATGGGATAGTAAATTTCTGTTCCTACGCCCGCTTCATTTAAAAACAGGCGAAGCTCGTCTCTTTTATCCGTTAGGCATATGACAAACTGATTGTATATGTGGCGGTCTTCCTTTTCAACCGGAAGCTTGATCACATCATCTATTCCTGAATCTTCAAAAAGTTTTCTGTATTTACGGGCGTTTTCCTGGCGGGCTTTTGTCCATTTGTCAAGGTGGTTCAGTTTTACGGAAACGACCGCGGCCTGGAATGCGTCCAGCCGGAAGTTCCCCCCCGCCAATTTATGATAATACTTTGGGTGGGAACCATGAACCCGAAGAATGCGCAATTTATCATAAAGTTCATCGGAATCGGTTGTGACCATGCCCCCGTCTCCAAAAGCCCCCAGGTTTTTGGATGGGAAAAAAGAGAAGCAGCCCAAATCGCCCATGGATCCTGCCCGTCGACCCCGGTATTCCGCTCCAATGGCCTGTGCGGCATCTTCAATAACAGCCAGATGGTATTCCTTGGCAATCTTTAATATCGGATCCATATCCGCACATTGGCCATACAAATGAACGGGTATGACAGCCTTGAGCCTTTCCAACTCGTTGTCTGTCATGGAAGCGATAGCCCTCTCCAGGCCTTGAGGTGACATATTATATGTGTCAGAATCAATATCCACAAAGATTGGCCTGGCACCGGTACGAAATATGGACCCTGCCGTAGCGAAAAAGGTATAAGGTGTTGTGATCACTGTGTGTTGAGAGCCGATATCCAGTGCCATCAGCGAAATCAAGAGAGCGTCGGTTCCGGATGAAACTCCCAATGCATGATTTGAAGAACAATACCCGGCAATATCCTTTTCAAGTGCCTCGACCCGTGGACCCAGAATAAAATACTGGCTTTCAAAGAGTTCCTCAGAAACCGTTAAAATCTCTTCCTTAATCGAATGGTACTGTTTTTTTAAATCAAGCAGAGGTACTTTCATAGTGAATTATGTCTCCAAGCCTTTATAAAATTTCCCATGTTGTGCTTTTTAAGGAAAAACGTTTTTCTTTTCACCAACAAGCTACGAAGAAAGAATAACCAAATAAAATCCTTCGTGTCCGGCGACAAATATTTCTGGTTCTCTCCAAGCCGTAGGCCGGCTTGTCGGAATCAAATTTTAGCCTGCGACAGGGCCGGGCTTGCAAGCGGTTTCTACGGCATTATAACCAAGAAATCGATTCACGTCATGAGTCAGAGCAAGACCGGCTCTTAATTTTATAGAGTTAGGCAGTGCAACAATGGTTTCTGTTTTATCAGGGTTTAGCAGGTGAATATAAGCGCGGCAGGAGCCCCGATGGCTTTCTAAAATCTCTTTTAATTTAACAAGCAGTTCTCTTTGCGTGCGGGTTATGTCGAGATTAAAATGAACGCTTGCAGTCCATGTTTCTTCAGCCTTGTCAATGGGTATGATTGTGTCTGCCAATATCTTAACCGAGTTTTCGTCCTTTTGCAGCTGCCCTTGGACAAGGATTGGGCGGTCATCGGTTAAAAGGTCATAAACTTTTGCATACAGTGAAGAAAAAACCGTGGCTTCAACAGATCCATACAAGTCCTCCAGGGTAACAAAGGCCATCACACTCCCCTTTTTTTTGGTTTTTATGGTCTTTAATTTTCTTATAATTCCACCGATTCTTACAGTATCCCCATCTTTTTTCTTTTTGACTTCAACGGAGTTTGCATTGGTAAACTTCTCCAGAATATCTTCATGGCCGGTCAACGGATGGCCGGTGATATAGAACCCCAATGATTCTTTTTCAAACGCTAAGCGCTCTTTTTCATTCCATTCATCGATTTGAGGCAAGCTGGGCAAATTAATGGCCGGACTGCTTCCCGGCATGTCAAACAAACCCATCTGTGGATCCGATCTTTCTCTCTGAACCCGTTGTCCATACTCAAGGATTTCTTCTATGGATGCCGTCATCCGGGAGCGGTAATCCCCGGTGGAATCGAAAGCGCCGCATTTAATAAGGCTCTCAAGAACCCGTTTGTTAAGCTTTTTCAAATCCACGCGTTCACAGAATTCAAAAATTGAAGAAAATTTTCCCGCTTTATTTCTGGCCTCGAGGATAGACTCGATGGCGTTTCCACCGACGTTCTTAACCGCGACAAGTCCGAACCTTATTTTGGATCCTTTTACGGTAAATTCCTTGTCACTTTCGTTGACATCCGGAGGGAGGATTTCAATACCGTGGCTTTTGCATTCGGCAATATATTTTACAACACCATCGGTGGAATGCATTTCACTGGTAAGCAATGACGCCATGAACTCCACCGGGAAATGAGCTTTTAGAAAAGCGGTCTGATATGCTATCATTGAATATGCGGCGCTGTGGGACTTGTTAAATCCATATCCCCCGAATTTTTCCATTAAATAAAATATTTTTCCGGCTTTTTCAGGTGGAATACCGTTGTCTGAAGCTCCCTGCATGAAACGTTCCCTGTGTTTGGCCAGAATCTCGGGAATTTTCTTGCCCATGGCCTTTCGGAGATCATCAGCTTCGGCCATGGAATAATTTGCCAGATCCCCGGCGATCTTCATCACCTGCTCCTGATAGACGACCACCCCGTAAGTTTCTTTAAGAATCGGTTCAAGCTGCGGTACCAGGTACTCCACCTTTTTTTTCCCGTGTTTTCTATCCACAAAATCATCCACCATTCCACTGTCAAGGGGACCGGGACGGTAAAGTGCAACCAGTGCAATGATATCATCAAAGCTTTCGGGCTTTAATTTTACCAGCAGATCTTTCATGCCCGAGCTTTCCAATTGGAATACCCCGGTGGTTTCTCCGGATTCAAGCAGACGATATGTGGCGGGATCCTTTAAATCCAGATTGCTGAGGTCCGGCGGTGTGCCGCCCTGTGACAGGATTAGCTTAAGCGTATTTGCGATGACCGTGAGGTTGCGAAGTCCCAGAAAGTCAAACTTAATCAGTCCGATTTTCTCTACGCATTTCATATCGAACTGAGTAACCACTTCCCCCTTTTTACCTTTGTATAGAGGTAAATATTCCACCAGAGGCTTGTCTGCGATGACAACGCCGGCAGCATGGGTTGAAGCATGCCTCGGGAGTCCTTCCAGCGTACGGCAGATCTTGATCAGATCGGTGATCTCGGGTTTGCTTTTGGCCAGCTCCTTTAGCCGGGGTTCCTGTTCAAGAGCAGCGTCAAGACTTATGTTCAATACATCAGGCACCATTTTGGCAATGGTGTCCACCTCGTAAAGCGGTATATCTAACGCCCGGCCCACATCCCGGATGACGGCCCGGGTTTTTAATTTTCCGAAGGTGATAATCTGGGCAACAAAATCGCCGCCGCCGTATTTTTCCACCACGTACTTGAAGACTTCTTCCCTGCCGTTTATACAAAAATCCACATCGATATCCGGCATGCTTTTACGAGCCGGGTTTAAAAAACGTTCAAAGATCAGACCGTGCTCAATGGGATCAAGGTCTGTGATTCCAAGGGAATACGCAACAAGACTTCCTGCCGCAGAACCCCTTCCGGGTCCCACGGGAATATTGTTTTCTTTGGCGTATCGAATGAAATCGGCCACAATTAAAAAATATCCTGAAAACCCCATGGAATTGATGACGGCAATTTCCTTTTCCATACGGTCAACATAACGTTTTTTATCAACATCGGGATTCTTTGTTTTTATTCGCTTGAAGATGGACTTAAACCCATCCCTTACCTTTTGTTCAAAAATCTTATCTACTGTTTGCAGGGACGGGGTTTCAAATTTCGGGAAATGGTAGGAGTTAAAGTCGAATTCTATATTGCAGCGCTTGGCGATATCCACGGTATTTTCAAGAGCACCCGGATAATCCTTGAAAGCGGAATACATTTGGGCTTTTGATTTTAAATAGAGTTGATCGGTTCTAAATCGCAGTCTGTCTATGTCATGAACGGTTTTTCCTGTCTGGATGCACAACAGTACATCATGAGCACGAACATCTTCTTTATCCAGGTAATGACAATCGTTGCTGGCAACCAACGGAATGGAAAGTCTTTTGCTCATATCCAAAAGGGCCTGATTCACTTTTTCCTGTACATCGATACCGTTATTTTGAACTTCCAGGAAAAAATTCCCGTCGCCGAAAAGGTCGAGGTAAAAGAGGGCGGCTTCATCAGCCTTATCTATTCGGTTTTCCTGAATCAGTCTGGCGATTTCGCCGTGCAAACATCCTGAACAACCGATAAGCCCTTTGATGTATTGTTTTAGAACCTCTTTGTCGATGCGGGGTTTGTAATAAAATCCCTGTAGCTGGGCAATGGTGGCCAGTTTGCAAAGATTCCGGTATCCTTCCTGATTTTCAGCCAGAAGGATCAAATGGGAGAGACCCTTTTTATCAAGCGGGGTTTTCTCGGTAAGACGTCGCGGGGCCAGATAGCATTCGCACCCGATAATCGGTTTTATTCCGGCTTTCTTCGCCTTTTCATAAAACGTCATGGCTCCGAACATGGTCCCATGGTCGGTAATTGCCACGGCGTCCATGTCAAAATCTGCGACACGCTTTAACAGCGGGTCGATCCTTATGGCTCCGTCAAGAAGACTGTATTGGGTATGCACATGAAGGTGTACAAAATTGGGTGTGGTCTCTGTCATTTTTATTTTATTACTAAAAGACGGGTCCTTTGAGCCAGGTCAAAGTTCTCCGGCTCCACCTTTGAGTTTTGTGTCTAAAAACACAAATTCCAAGCACCAAATCTCAAACAAATCACAAATTCTAATATTCAATGACCAAAACCTTCCAAGGCGATACATTGTTTGGATTTTCGAATTTCGGTCATTGGAAATTTTTTGTTATTTGATATTTGGGATTTCAATAAGCCAATGAACTAACAGCAAAGCAGATCCCCTCTGAGGCAAACCCAAAGCCTGGTTCTTTCGACGCGGATTTTTACTCCACATTTTAGGGGCTAATCAAGACGATAATTGGGAGCTTCTTTGGTAATAATTACGTCATGGACATGGCTTTCACGCATGCCGGCCGCGCTAATTTTTATAAAGCGTGCGTTTTCCCTGAGTTCATCCAGAGTCCTGCATCCCACATATCCCATTCCCGCTTTCAGCCCTCCGATAAGCTGGAAAATATTATCGGAAAGACTTCCTCTGTAGGGCACACGGCCCACAATACCTTCCGGAACTAGTTTATCGCCGTAAACATCCTCACCCTGATAGTACCTGTCCCTGCTTCCTTTACTCATGGCTTCTATGGAGCCCATTCCCCGATACGATTTATAGCTGCGGCCTTGGTAAATAACCAACTCACCCGGACTCTCCTCGGTTCCTGCAAGAAGACCGCCAATCATTATCACATGAGCTCCTGCAGCCATGGCTTTTGTAATATCACCTGAAAATTTAATGCCGCCGTCAGCAATCAGGGGAACGCCGGTTTTGTTAAATATCGATTTGCAGTTCATGATTGCGGTAATCTGAGGGACACCCACACCTGCAACAATGCGAGTGGTACAGATAGAGCCGGGTCCAATTCCGATTTTAACTCCGTCCACACCGGCCTTAACCAGGTCTTCGGCTCCCTTTGCCGTACCGACATTTCCAGCGATCAGTTCAATTGTCTTGAAATTATTTTTTAAAACTTTTACAGCATCAAGTACGTTTTTTGAATGTCCGTGAGAGGTATCGATTAGGATAATATCCGCTCCCGCCTTTAGAAGCGCCTCTGCACGCTCTTCCATATCAGAGCCGACGCCTATGGCGGCGCCCACTCTGAGTCTGCCCATATTGTCCTTACAGGCATGGGGGTATTTTTTTATCTTTTCAATATCTTTTATGGTGATCATGCCGATCAGCATCCCCTCTGAATCGACAACAAGAAGCTTTTCTATCCTGTGTTCATGCAACAGTTTTTTTGAATCTTCCAGTGAAATTCCTTCTGAAACAGTGATCAGTTTGTCTTTGGTCATAACTTCAGAAATTTTCTTTTCAAGATTTGTTTCAAATCTTAGATCCCTATTTGTCACAATACCTACCAGTCGATTTCCTATGGTAACCGGAACTCCGGAAATGCGATAGTTTTCCATGAGTTTCAGGACTTCATGAACCGGCTGATCCGGATGAATGGTTACCGGATCGACGATCATGCCGCTTTCCGATTTTTTAACCCGGTCAACTTCGACAACCTGATTTTTAATACTCATGTTTCGGTGTATAAACCCCATTCCGCCTTCACGGGCCATACTTATGGCAGTGTCAGCTTCTGTTACCGTATCCATGGCAGCACTGACTATGGGAATGTTTAAGGTAATGTTTTTTGTCAACGGGGTACGGGTATCAATATCCCTGGGCAGAACATCAGAAAAGCCCGGTAACAATAAAATATCATCAAAAGAAAAAGCTTCTTCAAGGTGTTCTTTTTTCATAAGTTCCTCCAGGAAGGATTTTGTTAAGTTGTCATGTTGGCCCAAACTCAAAGGCTGGTCCATGGTAAAATACTTCTGAGAATCCCTATCGTATTTTTTTAAAATCGAATACCAAATGGAACTGTTTTTTGCAATCTTTATTCATCTGGATTTTTCATCAGTTGTCTTGACATTGGGTTAATACCCGTAATAGATAACGATCATGCTGATTAAAATAAACCCCGAAAATCCCCAGGAACGACTTATCACACAGGTTGTTGAGATTCTTAAAAAAGGGGGTATTATCGCCTATCCAACCGACACCTATTACGGTATCGGATGCGATATTATGAATAAAAAAGCGATTGAAAAGATTTACCAGTTAAAACAGAGAAATAGAATAAAACCATTTAGCTTTATCTGCTCGGGACTTAAACATATCAGTGATTATGCCAAGGTCTCAAATTATGCATATAAAACCATGAAACGACTTTTGCCGGGCCCTTACACATTCGTTTTGGAAGGATCCAAGCTGGTTCCCAAAATCATGCTTACCAAACGGAAAACCGCTGGAATACGTGTGCCGGATCATCCGATTTGCCTTAACCTGGTTGAAACGCTGGGGAATCCTATTATCACCACAAGCGCCACAATGCCTGATGGCACCAATTTTTACGATCCGTCTCTTATTCGTGATTTTTTTCATCCCAGGATAGATGTGGTCATTGACGGTGGACCTGTCCCGGGATATCCTTCAAGTGTCATATCTTTGATTAACGACATGCCTGAGGTTATCCGCAAGGGTCGGGGAGACATCACGGTTTTTGACTGACAAATGAGGCGTTTTGCGGCATATGTCAAAGGTTCAGGGGTTCAGAGGTTCGGGGGTACCGGTTTTTTCCGGTGCATATAAATAATCTGCAGACAAGGATGGATTTGCGATTCGATGGAATAATGCTTTCGCAGATGAATCCGCAATATATTTTATAAGTGAAAATTTTTTCTCCCGGGCATAAACCGTAGAGATTTTTCCTTTAATACCCCCCAGACGCCCCGCCCATTCAACGGCATCTTCAAAATTTCCGATCCGGTCTACCAGCCCCAGTTTTTTTGATTCTTCTCCGGTAAAGATACGCCCGTCGGCAAGCGATTCCACCGTGGCCTTATCCATGTTTCTGCCGTCAATAATATCTTGAATAAATTGCCGGTGTATTTTTCTTGCAAAATCTTTGAGGATTCGCTTTTCTTTAGGCTTCATTTTTCGAACCGGAGATCCCATATCCTTGTATTCGCCACTTTTAATCACAATGGGAACCAGTCCGATTTTACTGAGCAGTTGCTCATAATTCGTAAACCCCATGATAACGCCGATGCTGCCGGTTATGGTTCCTGGATTGGCAACGATTCCGTCTGCACCTGCGGCAATGTAATATCCTCCGGAAGCCGCAATTGAACCCATGGAAGCCACAACTTTTTTTGATTTTGAAGTTTTTCTGATCTCTCTGAAGATCTCCTGTGAAGGACCAACGGCGCCTCCCGGAGAATCGATGCGAATCACGATGGCTTTGATAGAGTCATCCTCCCGGAAGCGCTTTAGGTTCTGGAGTGCTTTTTTAGAATCTGCAATAATGCCCCGGACTTCTATGATGCCCACTTTTTCTCCGAATTCGAATTCAGCATCCTTTGTACCCAGAACAAACAGAAACATCATTACTATTATTGCTGTCGCAACAACAGATGAGAAGGTCAGGATAAAAAAAAGATATGGATGCCTGCGCGAGAACATTTATTATTTAGTAAGCGGTCAGCGGTTAATTGTTGTCATTCAACTTTTCCTGAAGATTTTCACGTAAAATCTCTCCGAAAGTTGATGTTGCGGGTCCCGCGTTATTCACATATTCGGTCAGCAGGCTCTGCTCATCCTCAATTTCAAGCCGCTTGATGGAAAGACCGATCCGTCTTTCCACGCTGTTGATATTCATAACTTTGGCGGTAATGACATCGCCGATATTAAATTTTCCGACGGGGGTTTTTACTTTTTCCTTACTGATTTCAGAAACATGTACAAGCCCTTCTATACCTTCTTCGAGTTCCACGAACACCCCGAAATCTGTAAGATTGGTCACTGTACCGGTTATCTCTTTTCCGACTTCATAGCGTTCATCCACTGTTTTCCATGGGTCCGTCTGCAACTGCTTTACTCCGAGAGAAAACCGTTCCTGATCTTTCTCAATGTCAAGAACTATAGCCCGAATCACATCATTTTTCTTATATAACTCCGATGGATGCTTTATCCGTTTTGTCCAGGAAAGATCGGAAATATGAACAAGACCGTCGATTCCTTCACCGATACCGATAAAAAGACCAAAGTCGGTGATGTTCTTGATTTTACCTTCAATAGTTGTACCCACAGGATACTTTTCACTAATAACGTCCCACGGATTCGGAACAACCTGCTTTATACCAAGAGAAATGCGTCTGTTTTCAGGCCTGATGTCAAGGACCACGGCCTCAACTTCCTCACCCACGGAAACGACCTTGGAAGGATGGCGAATCTTTCGGGTCCACGACATTTCAGAAACGTGAATGAGCCCTTCAATGCCTTCTTCCAATTCAACAAATGCACCATAATCTGTCAGACTAACCACTCTTCCATTAATGCGGGAACCTACCGGGTATTTTTCTGAAGCGGTTAACCAGGGGTCTTCGGTAAGCTGTTTCTTGCCTAATGAGACTCTTTCCTTTTCGAGGTCAAGACTAAGGACCTTTACGGTAATATTATCACCGACTGAAAAGAGTTCCGAAGGGTGTTTCACTCGCCCCCATGAAATGTCTGTAATATGGAGCAGACCGTCCACACCGCCCAGATCAACAAACACCCCATACTCCGTGATATTCTTTATCACCCCTTCAATAATTTTACCATCGTGGATGGAAGCTAATGTTGAAGCTCGGCTGGCGCTGCGTTCCTCTTCAAGAATCGCCCTTCTTGATAAAACGATATTGCTTCGTTTTCGGTTATATTTCAGGATCTTGAAAGTAAATTTTTTCCCAACCATCTCATCAAGCTTGCGGATGGGACGCAAATCTGCCTGTGAACCGGGTAAAAAGGCCTGAACACCAATATCCACGGAAAAGCCGCCTTTGACGCGATTTGTAATAACGCCCTCAACGGTTCTTTCTTCCTCGTAAGCTTTTTTAATGTCTTCCCATACCTTGACCTTGGCTGCTTTTTCTTTGGAAAGCACAACACGTTCTTCTTCGTCATCCCACCATTCTACCATGACATCAACCGGATCACCCACAGTGGCGTTTAAATTTCCATCTTCATCCATGAATTCTTGAGTACGTATCTGTCCCTCTGATTTATACCCGATGTCAACCAATACATGATCCTTATCAACTGAAATTATCCGGCCGGAAACCACCGCCCCTTCAGCAAAACGCTTGAAGCTTTCTTCGTACATATCCATCAAGCTTTCCATATCCTCGGCAGGTTTTTGACCTTTTTCCAGGCTCACACCCGGTTCTTGAGCATGCTCTGATTCTTGGGTTGGTTCCTGAACAGATCCTGAACCATCATCTGTTTCCCGAATTTCCACCGGCGTTTCATCCGTTTCCCGGACTTCCTCCTGCGCTTCACTCGTTTCCCGGACTTCCACAGGACCGTCATTCTCATTTTGCACATCATCGGATGATACATCTTCAACAGACGCATCGGTTTCCAAAATTTCTTCTTCCTCAATTCGAGTTTTCTCTGACGGGTTACTCGCAGACTCATCAGACGAAGCATTCAAGCTTACATCTTTGGTTAAATCGTTTTTTTCAAAATTTTCCATGAAACAAAATACCCCCTAGTCCAATTTTATTTAGCTATGTCATACAAAATATAGCATAACCGATCTCGATATCAGAGTAATCACTAAAAAACAATGATTATTTTATTTTCAATAACATTCAACATCCGATCAACAACATCCTGGGCGGAAAGATGGGTGGAATCTATTATCACAGCATCTTCTGCAGGCCTTAAGGGCGCCAAATCCCTGGAACTGTCATTTTTGTCCCGGCGCTTGATATCCTTTTCCACGTCTTGTAATGTTTGAGAGGTTTCCGATTTTAATTCTTGGTACCGCCTGAGCGACCTGGTTTTGTGTGATGCGTCCAGATAAAATTTCACGTCCGCATCCGGGAACACCACGGTACCCATGTCACGTCCCTCAAACACAACTCCTTTTTTCCTGCCCAGATTCCTTTGTAACCCCAGAAGGAAATTTCTTATCACCGGTCTTGCAGACGCTGCCGAGGCAAACATGGATATTTCGGACGTCCGGATTTTATCCGTGATATCCGAATCGTTTGATATCAGACGCATTCCTTTTTCAGCGCACACAAATGTCATTTTCAGGGAGCTTAAAACTTTTTCAAGACCGGCATCATCATCGGGAGTCAGGTCCGCTGACATTGCTTCCAGGGCAACCCCTCTGTAAAGAGCACCCGTATCAATGTATCTGTACCCCAGACGACGGGCCAGTAACCTGCTCACCGTTGTCTTGCCCGCACCTGACGGACCGTCTATTGTGATAATAAGAGGTTTCAAAATAACAGTTTGGTATTATTTCAGGATTTTCTCAAGAGCCTTGATAAACCTGACATTCTCTTTATGAAGTCCGGCATTAATTCTGATATAATGAGGATAACCATACGATCTCATGGACCTTACAATAACCCCATCTCTGAGCATTTTCTCATAAATTACATCGGCGTCTGTGCAAACATCTATCAGGATAAAATTTGTCTGTGTTGGAAAATATTTTACTCCCAGTCTGTCCAGAGAATCATATAAAAAATCCAGACCTTGATGGATGAGAGTTATGACCTTTTCAAAAAAAACAGTATCTTCAAGTGCTGCACAGGCGCCGGCCTGAGCCAGGGAATTGGTATTGAACGGCAGTCTGATCCTGTTTAACAGATTTGCTATTTCATCCGGCATAACGCCATATCCGATCCGAAGCCCGGCCAGACCATAAACTTTGGAAAAGGTTCGAAGCGTAACCAACGGTCTGACGTTATCAAGATATTCAATGCTTTTTGCACAGTTTTGATCACGAACAAATTCAATGTATGCCTCATCTACCACTACAATGATGTGCGGTGGAATTTTTTTAAGAAAATTTTCAAAATCTTTTTTAAAAACAACCGTTCCGGTGGGATTATTGGGATTGCACAGAAAAACCATACGGGTTTTTGATGTAATACGTTTCTTTATTGCTTGCAAATCGATTGAAAGCTGCTTTAAGGGGACAACTACCGGTATTGCACCGGCGCTGCGAATCATAATTTCATACATTAAAAAGGAAGGATGTGGAAGAATGGCTTCATCACCCGGCTCAAGAAATCCGCAGGCAAGCATACCGATAATGTCGTCGGAGCCGTTTCCTAACACAATGTTCTGTGGCGATACCTCCAGATGTTCAGAAATTTTTTGAATAAGATTATAGCCGCTTCCGTCAGGATACCGGTTGAGTTTTGGAATGGTATTTTTGATGGCCTTAACCGCCATGGGAGAAGGACCCAGCGGGTTTTCATTGGAGGCGAGTTTTATGGAATCAGCGATGCCATATTCCCTTTCAAGCTCTTCCAAGGGTTTTCCGGGAGCATACGGTTTTATCGATAAAATATAATCGGGGATAGATAACTTCATATTTAGTCACGTAGCATTTATTTTTGTGTTTTCTGTGGCAAAACTTTTTTATTAGTTCATGTGGTTCTTTTATGGAAAAGATGCTTGATGCTGGTTTCTGGATGCTGGCCTGTAAAAAGTGAAGTAATCCTTATGTTATCCAGCATCGAGTATCCAGTATCTATTCATTAGATGACACAGGAAGTTAGCTTATTAAAGTAGACTGTTTGGTTCCGGCTTGTCCGGGTTAGGTTATGGCTTTTGAATTCACATGGTCTGAGCAATTTTTTTTCCTTCTTCAAGAGCCGCTATATTTATGGGGATAAGCTTTTCTTTTGAAGAAAATTTTTCTTTAACACAGTGTCGTACCAATTCAAAGTCGACGATTTTACTGCGCGCAACAAAAGCGCCAAGTGCCACAATATTGGCTACTTTTATGCTCCCCAGGCGGTTTGCGATCTCATTGGCCGGTACCAGAAGTTCGTCAACGTCATCGCGCTCCGAACCCATGTGGATTAATGAACTATTGATAATCACAACACCATTTGGCTTTACTTTAGGTGCAAATTTTTCCAAAGAAGGATGATTCATGGCCACCAGATGCATCGGGTTTCTGATAATCGGAGAACCTATAGGCCTGTCACTGATTACCACCAGACAATATGCGGTCCCGCCGCGCATCTCCGGACCATAAGAAGGAACCCACGCCACTTCATACCCTTCTTCCATTGCCGTGTGTGCTAGAATATTCCCTATCAACAGAATGCCCTGACCTCCAAAACCGGCGAACATCACTTCACGTTGCATTCAGTCCTCCTCAACCGTATCGGGTGTTTTGTGTTCGCCCAGCTTAAAATAGGGAAGCATATTGTCTTCGGCCCACTTTACGGCCTCCACCGGAGTAAGTCCCCAGTTGGTCGGGCATGTGCTTACCAGCTCCACCAGGCTGAAACATCGGCCTTCCAGCTGATACTGGAACGCTTTTTTAATGGCTTTCTTGGCCCTGACAACGTACTTTGGCTTCAGCACGGTCTGTCTCGTAACATATGCGGGCGTCTCTAGAGCAGATATCAGTTCGGCCATTTTAACCGGCATGCCGACCTCTTCAACATTACGTCCCGCTGGAGAGGTTGTGGTTCGCTGGCCCTGCAATGTTGTCGGCGCCATCTGGCCTCCGGTCATTCCATAAACCGTGTTATTCACAAAGATTGTCGTAAACTTTTCTCCTCGGTTGGCAGCATGTACAATCTCTCCCATCCCGATACTTGCCAGATCACCGTCACCCTGATAGGTAAAAACGATCAAGTCAGGCCGAACCCTTTTTATTCCCGTGGCCATTGCCGGCGCCCTTCCATGGGCCGCCTCCTGAAAATCGAAGGTAAAATAATTATAGGCCAAAACCGCGCACCCCACCGGTGCAATACCGACCGTCCGCCCCCTGATCCCCAGTTCATCGATAACTTCGGCCACCAGACGGTGAATAATACCGTGGGTACAACCCGGGCAGTAATGCGTCGGCTGATCGGAAAGGGCTTCGGGTTTCTTAAATGTCTTTGCCATTATATCTGCTCCTCATGACATATGTGAATGTAGATTCGAGATTTCACATCCCACATCCCACTTTAAAAAAAAGATTTGATGACCTCGATGACTTCTTCCGGCGTGGGCACATCACCGCCGGCTTTCCCATACCAGTGAACCGGACGCTTGCCCTGAACGCTCCGTTCCACATCTTCAACCATTTGCCCCATGTTCAATTCTATCGTTATTACGACTTTGCAGCTTTCTTTTAAAGCCGCCTGCTTTATCGGCTGTTCAGGAAAGGGGAATAAGGTCTGGGGCCTTATCATGGCCGTCTCGAATCCCTGGGCTTTTAAATTATCGATAACAGTTCTGCAAACTCTGCTCATCGTACCAAAGCTGACGATAAGGGCCTGGTAATCCGTATCCACGTTATAAGATTCGTATCGAACCTCTTCTTGCTTCATGCGATCGTACTTTGCCTTCAAGAGGATATTATGCTCTTCCAGCAGTTCCGCATTCAAAAATAAAGATTTGACCACATTTTGCTTAGTGCTTTTGCGAGTATCCATACCATTTGTGGCCCAGTCATCCTTATTGCTCGGTTCGGACCTGAGGTGCTCCGGGAATTCAACCGGTTCCATCATCTGTCCGATCAGACCGTCACCTAAAATCATCACCGGGTTTCGATATTTTTCCGCCAGAGGAAATGCCTTCATTACCATCTCGACAGCTTCCTGGACACTTGACGGCGCCATGACAAGCAACCGGTAATCCCCATGTCCCCCTCCTTTTGTGGCCTGGAAATAATCTGCCTGGGATGGGAGAATCCCGCCCAGCCCGGGACCGCCGCGCACAATGTTGACAAAAACGACCGGACACTGGGCAGATGAGATATAACTGATGGCTTCACTCATCAGGCTTATCCCGGGACTCGATGACGTGGTAAACACACGGGCCCCGCATCCTGCGGCACCAAAAAGCATGTTCCCCACGGCGATTTCACTTTCGGCCTGTAAAAATACACCGCCTACTTCCGGCATGCGGCGGGAAAGGTATTCCGCAACTTCAGATTGAGGGGTAATGGGATAGGCAAAGTAATTCAGGCATCCAGCCCTGATTGCAGCCTCTCCAATCGCTTCATTTCCCTTCATTAATATTTTGCCCATGTTTTTCCTCCGTTTATTCTTGACCTGCTTTCTCTTCAACAAGTTTGGTTATGCTTATGGCCACATCAGGGCACATGATGCAGCATGTTGTACAGAAGATGCAGTCTTCAGGACGTGCCTGATACGCAGGAAAATAACCCATAGAATTAACTTGATCGGAAATTTCCAGGACATTTTTTGGGCATACGCTGACACATAGTCCGCATCCTTTGCATAATTCATTATCAATCGTATGTTTATATGCCATAAATTCTGACTCCTCATAAAAATTAAAAGACTTAAAGCTTAACCAGGATCAGCCGGAACCAAAAGAGTAATGCTTAAAATTTTCATTCGCGCTATAAATAAACTTCAAATCAATATAAATATCGAATATCGAACAAAGAATTTCGAATGACGAAGGATGGAATCGCTTCGCTCTGTTTCTTTATATGGATAAAAATGATAAAAAATTTATACCGTGAAATACAGCAATCCATTTCACTGTGGAATTACTTCGACATTCATCATTCGACATTCGTTATTCGATATTTAAAATATTTTTTACCAAAAAAACGAAAATAATATCCAGGATAAACTCCTCAACAGCTTATTTTTTCAACTGGACCGCCTTTTTCCACGGCGGGACAAGTTGTCTTTCGATGGGCAAGACCGGACAGGAAAATCGCTCAACATCTATTTCAGGCAAAAGTTCTGCCGATGCCGTGATAAACTCAAGGGGCAACCGGCTCCGGTCAGACAATGCTTTAACAAAATCATATCCGTTATATATTTGTTCTACTGTGGTTTCATCTATCAGATTGGCATTGCCAACGATACCGGTTATGGACATCTTGGAAGCCTTTTCGATCTGATCGCGTATTCTCAAACAACCGGCTACCGTATCCGTAAAGGGGCGATACGGATTCACAACCTGGAGCATATACACGCGCTTTTTGCGAAATGGATCTGCGAGGCTTGCGAGGACGGTGGCGCCTACATCATTGCCTCCCGCGTCTATCAGGGTCAGCTGGCTCGGCCGGCGGATTAGACCGGCTATGGCAGGGCTTAAAATGGGCAGATCCGCCTGAAGATATTTTTCCGGGGGTAAAACCACCTCAATGCCCAGTTCAGCAAGGGGTTTCCTTGCTTCCCGGGTTCTAAAGTAGGGGTTAACAAGGTCAAGATCCGCTATGCGAACGTCTATACCCGAGCGCTTGCGATTAACTGCAAGATTTACGGCAACCTCGGTTTTTCCGCTGCCGAAGTTGCCTACAATTATTACAATCCCTTTAATATGTTCCACTTTATCAAATCCGATCAACATCCCTCTGCCAAAAAATTAGCTGCGTTGTATTTTTATTTTATACTGGTGTCAAGTTATAAAATCGTTTCGAGATTTTATACAACGCTTCTGAACCACTTAAGCGAGCAACATATGCTTTTGCCATATGAAATTTCAAACTGCGACAACCTATGCATATGTGCTTCAGGGCAATCGCATTTGAATCCCAATACAGGCAGAACGCTACGCTGCATCCAAATCAAATGCATTTACCCTGATATGTTCTCATTTGATTCACCGCCAAAAAAAATAAAAAACCTCGTTGCGCTTGATCAATCAAGCAGATAGTATAGTTTTGACAACAAAAAACTATCATCAACGAGGTGAAACAATTATGGCACAAGGTGTTCTTCCTTTCAAGTATGAAACTGAAAAAAACACAACGGGGATGACGGCATTGGCTGGACTCCCGAATTTCGGTATCTGTCAAAATTTCATTATAATGAGCAGGAGAAGCAGAGGGTTACGGGGAAAGCGTTTATTCCATGGCCAAACGAACATTTGCAAGCTTTTGCCATAGGTTGTGATGTAACAAAAGAATTCAAGAAAGCCATTGAACAGGTTGAAGAATCGGAATGGAAACCGATATATAAGACGGCATATGGCAAAAAGTACGAGACCGGCGTAGAATGGGCTGAGGTTTGCTAAGATTGCCATGGCCATTTGGTTTCAGGTGTCAGGTTTCAGGAGGCAAGCAGCCCTGAGGGAACGATTCATCATTTGCGCCATACACTGCCGCTTCCTCAGCTAACTGCCAGCGGCGTTCTCGCTCTGGGACTTTCCACTTCAATGTTTTCTCCAATCCATTCAACAACAGACATCAATGTGTTGTAATCGACACAACTTTTTATAGACCTCAAGGTCCTCCTTATTACTGACACCTGAAACCGAAAAAAAGACTTCGGAACCACGGTTTGTCAATAGACAAGGATCACCGATTACCAATGGCCTTGATTTACACCCCTTCCGAATTCTTTACCCTCAGCTTATAGCAATGAACGTGCCACAACCGGCAATAAAAAACATTTAGATGTATTATCAATCTGACTGATCCTGGATGCCTTATGCCAACACATGGGTTGACCTCAAAGACATTTTCTTAAGAGCTATATTTTTTATTGAATTATGGTTGCTTGTGTTCAAAAAACAGCATTCGAACAAGTTGTTTCTCGGGGGGAATTATAGATAACTTCTTGATATTATGATTATAAGAGATGATCTGGAGAAGGGTTCAATAATCGTCATGGACTAAGAGGGTGAATGTGTATCGGAGCCGGGTGTAGATACCGTATCATGTAGGAATGGTTGAGGAAGTTGAAAATTAAAGACAGGGTAACCGCAATCCGGCATCATATGTTTAGATTATTCCGGTTTTCGGGTTTTGATTACCTTTGTCAATCAGCACCAGCCATTATCTTAATATCATTTTAGGTTAAACACAGTTATGGTTATTGTTGTATCGAGATCGTACTGAGTTCACAGATGGGATGATTATTCTTTAACCGATCCTTTTGCCTCATCCAATACTTTTCGGACTGTTTTAGCGAGGACAGCCTTGAGCAGAGGCTTCATGACATATGCGCGAATTCCCAACTTTTTAGCCTCATCCTCATCTATAGGCTCGCTGTGGCCGGTGCAAAGGATAACAGGTATGTCTTGACGAATCTTAATCAATTCATGTGCCAAGCGATCGCCCGCCATATCTGGCATGGATAGGTCAGAGATGATCAAGTCAAATTTATCGGATTTTGCTTGAAACAGTTTTAAGGCTTCCGTGCTGCTTGTTTTTCCTACAATATCGTATCCTTGTTGTTCAAGCATCCGCTTGATCACCTTTACCAGGGACGCCTCATCATCGACAACTAAAATACACTCTGTTCCCTTTGGCAGGTCATCGGACTCTTGCGCTTGAGTTTCCGCTTGGGCCTCTGTTATAGGAAACAGCACTTCCACCGTTGTCCCTTTCCCAACCTCGCTCATGATTTTTATATCACCATTATTCTTTTTCACGATCCCATATACAACGGCCAATCCCATACCCAATCCTTTATCTATGTCTTTTGTCGTAAAATACGGATCGAGAATGCGGTCCATGATTTCGGGCTCGATGCCATGACCGCTATCCTTTACAGTCAGTTTTACAAAATCTCCCGGTGGTAAACCTTGATATTGGCTTGTTGATTGATCATTGAGTCGGATCTTTTCTAACTTTACCTCGAGAACACCCGGACTCTCACCCATTGCATATACTGAATTGGTGTACAGGTTAATGAATATCTGGTTGATCTCAGTAGGATTTCCAAGTATCATTTCAGTGTCACACAGGATATCTTGACGGATTTCAATGGTTGTTGGAATTGTGGCGCGTATTAGCTTCAATGACTCTTTGATAATGGTGCTGATCTTTATCGGTTTTTGCGTAGTCGGCGTTTTACGGGCAAAGCTCAAGATCCGATGCACCGCATCTTTTGCCCGTAACGAGGCGGTACGTATCTCTTCCAAACAATTTTTGGCCGGGTTCCATTCCGGCACATCGTCTATGGCCAGTTCTGTATTTCCGATAATGATCCCAAGGATGTTGTTAAATTCATGTGCAATCCCACCGGCTAAACTACCGATGGATTCAAGCTTTCGGACTTGGTGGAGTTTAGATTCCAGGGCGAGACGTTCCGTGATGTCATCACAGATCTCCACGGCGCTAACAATCCGGCCGTTCTCATTCCAAACCGGGCAGCCTTTGATTTGCCAGGTTCTTCCGTCAGGGGTCGTCTTAATAACCTCTTGCATCCGGCCGGTCTTTATGCTCAGAGCCACTGGGCAGTCCGGACAGATGTCGTCCCGTTGCGCCCAGATCTCATAGCAATGCTTACCGATAAGTTCCTTCAGGGGCAATTCTGCCGATTCGCACGCGGTGCGGTTGGCCCAAATGACAGAAAGGTCCAAGCCTTGAAGGATCACAAGATTCGGCTGAACGTCAAGAATTGTCTTCTTTTCCAGTTCCGCATTGCGAAGCGCCTGCTCAGCCTGCTTGCGTTGGGTAACCTCAAGTGTTATCTCAACAGCACCGATTATTTCTCCGGCATCATTTTTTGTGGGGTATCCTTTTATGTCCCAAACTCTTCCATTGACTGTCGTAATTTCATTGTTCTGAATTTCTCCTGTTTCAATGGCTTTTTCTACGGGGCACATCTCGCACGGTTTTTCTCTGTGGGCCCAGATTTCATAACATTTTCTTCCTTTCAAATCCTCCGGGTTCTTACCCGCAGCGTCAGCTGCGCATTTATTCGTCCATAAAATCGTATGGTTTGTGTCTTGATATACCACTAACTCTGACATGGTATTCAGGATGATTGATTTTTCTTGTTCGCTTTTCCGTAATGCCTCTTCAGCCTGCATGCGTTTTGTTTCATCACTATAAATCGCTACAATTTTTCCATCAGGGAGTTTATATACAAAATTATCCCTCCATCCGATTATTTTTTCGTCTTTGTACCTGGAGATCGAATGATGCTCCGGTCGTCCTGTGTTCCAGAATCTCTGAAATACGGCGATCGGATGATGCTCCGGTCGTCCTGTCTTCCAGACTCTCTGAAATACATCGAAAAGACCAAACTCTTTAACTCCGGGAAAGTTTTCAAGGACACTTTTTCCGATTAGTTCATTTTTTTGAACATGGTCAATCTCTTGTCCCGTTTTATTGAGGTCTGCAAGGATAAAATCTTCACCATTGTCTATAGCATTGTATAAGGCAACCCCACAGTTTAAGTTATCAATCAATGCGTTATACTTGTACTCGCTCTTTTGAAGCGCTTCATCTAGCTGTTTGCGCTCGACAATTTCCCAAGCCATATCCGCCAGAAAGGAAACAATTTGGCCATCCTCTTCGGTGTAATCAGCGGGCTTGTTACCTACCCCGAGTATGGCAACGATCCGGTCGGCTCTTATGATGGGAACCACCAGCTCCCGAACGACCGTTGCGTGGCCCGGAGGCATTCCCTTTCGGTGCGGCAATGAAACATAATCATTATGGATAACCGGACGCTTTTGATGCACGCAGTCCACCCATACGCCTGCCTGGTCAATTCCGGAATGTTTGCCTTTGGCCTTGCAGAATTCATTAACCGTTCGAGTGGACCAGGCCTGGAGTGAGAGAGTCTTCTGATCGCTATCCACAAGGTGGTAAAAACCGATGGGGCTTTGGGTCAATGCACTCACTTCGTCGATAGTTTTCTGAAGCAGTTCTTCACGAGAATGGGATACCGAGAATTCGAATAACCGCAGACGGATACGGATGAAATCCTCCAATATTGACCTGTGCTTTGAACGCTCTGGCTCCATTACGCATTACCTCGGGAACGGTTTGACCTGCTAAAGCAAATCGCTTTTACTAACCGGTTGTTTTAAATAAGCAGTATATAACGTGCCGGATCTCTGTTAGACCGAGTTGTCTTTATAGTATAACATTTTGATCCAAGCATACTTATATGATTCCTAAAATAGAGAGTCAGGGTAAATTGTTTTAGACTAAAATTTGGGACAACTCATTACCCTTGCCCCCTTGGGAGCAAGGCAAACTCACCCCCCTATAGGGGTTAACCCAAAACCACCCTCTCTGAGGGTGGATACTTTATAAATATGCAAATATTATGCAAAATCATAAAATTAAGGTCGAAAAACTATAATGTTAAAAGTTATTAAATAGTTACTTTTGTTAAAGAACAAGGTCGGCTATTGCAATAGATCAAAAAATAGATAAAATTGTGGCATAAATTCTATAATATTGTGAAAAGATTTACATACCCTAAGCAAATCATATGGATAAGGTTAATAAGGATGGAGTTTGTAAATTTTATATTTCTAAGGGGCTTATTTTCTAACCCATTGGAACCGTATGGTTTAATCTTTTTACCAGATTAATTATCGATGATAGATAACTCGACGATAGAATGCCCTTTAAAACAATCATAACAATTTTTAGCCTGAATTATGCGGGAGTCGTTCCTAAAAAGCTTTCCCGCACACCCGGTTGCCCATTTTCGATGGGCTTTCCCCTACCCATCGCAGGAAACTGGACCAGAACCTCCCAAAATAGCCTCGCTCCAGTCCCAAGTCCTGCCTGAACCACTTTTTCCATGATTTTTACAAATACCTCTCCTGTCGGAACTTTGCAAACCATTTTTCTGGTCATTCGTCCTCAATGCTGCCAATCGAGTACCGCCCGGTAATGGTGCCGCAATGGAAACGCAGACGCAATATGCACGTACCAGTATCTGGCGTGATAGACGATCTGTGCTCCAGCTTTGATCAACCTCATGATGATCCATTCGATGGATCGGCGTGCTTTTTCACTTCGCATATAGAAACGACGGATTAAGTGGAGCAGATTATAGGAGAGAAACCCCATTTTCAGCCGGGCTTCGTTCGCCGCGAACCGGTGGCAGCTTGTCTTGTCCCAGCGCAGCGGGTTTTTGCCTTCCTTGATCCGGTTTTCAACATCGCCCTGCCCGTTGTAAACCTTGACCACCGAAAATGCCGGTAGCCTGGAATTGGTCACAATGAAATAGTATCGAGGAAACAGTTCACCCAAATGCCACTCTATCTTGGCGATCACCCGGCGGGGTTTGTTCCAGCTTTTGGCCTGATACTTCATATCAACGTATTTGACTTGGACGCCGTTTTGGGGCGGACGGCCAACCGGTCTGTTCAGGTACGGTTTAATCAGTTTTGCCAACACCGCATTGCTGCGCAACCTAATAAAATAGGTGACCCTGTTGGTCTCGCAGAAATCGTAGATATCAGGATCGGCAAATGCTGAATCGCCCCGTAGCCAGAAAAGCTTGAACTTTTTCCTGTGCCTGATGATGATGGGCTTGATGAGGTCAAGAGTTCCATTGGCGGAATGGACATTGCCGGGTCTCAGCTTTGCGGCAAGACCGTCCCCGTCACTGGTGAAACAGAAAAGCGGATGAAAGCAGTTCTTACCAAAATGCCCATTGTAAGCCATATGCTCCTGGTTTCCGTGCACCGGGTCTTCCGTGGAATCCACGTCCATGATTAGGCGTCTCTTGTTTTTTCGCTTAAGAAGGACTCCGTTGACCTGGTTATCATAGCGTCCAGAGCATCTTGGCCGGCAGAGGTGCCAAGAATGTCATTTTCAAGCCTTTTTTTGCTCACCTTTCGGAATAATCCAGGATGATTTATAATTTCTACCCTATTCACAATAGTGACGATTTTTTTAATTTCCAGAGTATCCGAGAGTCGCATTAAGCTTGCCAGAGTTTGAAGGCAGATCAAGAGTCGGTCAGGAGCTGGTTGAGAATAGTAATTTTTCCTGTAACAGAGATGGGGGTTCCATGTCAAGGATCGATGTCTTAAAAAAATTTCTTACCCTGAATTTTTTTCCTTGAAAATGATATGACATGTATTATTTTTTTCTATTATGTCCGGCAAGTCTAACTGTAACAAACAAGGATGCCTTATCGGCCGACATCCCCAATAGATAGTTGACATATTGTTGATTCTGGGAATTTGGGACAACTGGAACGGAATACTCTGGAATTGGCTCGTAGCAGCCTATTTATTGAAAAAATTAAAAATGCATTACCCTAATGAGGAGGAAACAGAAATGAAATTAAAGCCCTTAAATGACAGAGTGATTGTTACTCGGGTAGCAAAGGATCAAAAAACCGCCGGCGGGATTATCATACCGGATACCGCCAAGGAAAAACCCCAGGAAGGAAAAATCGTGGCTGTAGGTCCCGGCAAGATGGATGATCAGGGCAAACAACGGATTCCCATGGACGTCAAAAAAGGGGATCGAATTCTTTTTTCCAAGTATGCCGGAACGGAAATCAAAATCGATGGAGTTGAACATATTTTCATGAAAGAAGACGATATCTTAGCTGTAGTGGATTAAGGCAAGGAGGTAAGACGAATGGCTGCAAAAAATATTTCATATAATATAAAGGCCAGAGAGCATCTGCTCAAGGGGATAAATACCCTGGCAGACGCTGTGAGTAACCTTATGCCCAAGGGGTATCATCCTGTCTCACAATCCTCAAAGGTTGGGACAGTGTCAGAATAAATGAATCGTAAAAATTTGCGACATACGTATGGAAATAAATCACAATTAATTTCGTTAAGCATGAGGTGTTTTATGAATCCATATACATCCAGAAAAAGATCAAAAAGCAAACATGACCTTTGTTACAAAGTGGGTGTAGAGTATTTTTAAAAATGATATTTAATTTCCGTAAAGTCGCCGGGCCAACCTGCGCAATGTGTTTGAGATTTTGTTCCCGGATGGCTGATTCTGTTTTAAAGCGCATTAAGAGAAGTAATATGGCTGCGGATGTTAAGCAAATTCGAAAATTTTCAACCGGGGAACCGAACGAAAGTGCTCATCCAGGGTAAAGAGAAAAACTTTGTGATGCAGGCATACTTGAGCAATTATAACATCCATTGATGGAATGGTAATGCCTTTTTTGCGCAGTGAAGCATCTAAATCACCACTGGCGTCCCAGATAGTTTCGTCAACGGAGAGACGGATTAGGGCGTCAAACGATGGTAGTATTTTTTTTCGTTCCGGAGGCCGAAGGCCTCGTTTGATTTCAAATATGACCGGCCCACAAGTCAAGGGAAAAATCGAGAAAGACATGAGAGCAAACTGATAACGATCTGTTTATTCAGACCTCGTAACATGATAGAAAAATAGGTCTTTTTTTTGGAAATTATCGGGCGTGGTGAAGCCTTCTCGAAGCATAGGTTTCAGGTTTCAGGCTGGCTCTCGCTTTTTCACTACTGACACCTGACACCTGAAACCTGAGGGCCAGTGTCCAATTTTCATGCAATCCCCCGAAAATTAAGGAGTCACGATTATTTTTCCAAGCTGAATGACGAGGTCTGTTATCAGGCTTGTTATCGTTTCATCAGACAATAAAAATATCAAAAGATTCGGAAATTTTTATTTATGTTTTAAGTTTTTGTTTTCGGTTTTTTCAAGTTTCTCCATGCGTCGAGGCGCTGTTTAATTGTCTTTTCGTACCCCCGTTCCGTGGGCGCATAAAAAAGCCTGTCCTGTAGTTTTTCCGGCAAATAGTCCTGAGGCGCATATGCATCTTTATAATCATGGGCATACTTGTACTCTTCTCCATACCCGAGTGTTTTCATCAGCCCTGTGGGTGCATTCCGAATATGAAGAGGGACCGGCAGGGACCCATAGCTGTCAACAGCCTCTTTGACCTTTCCGTAAGCTTTATATATGCTGTTGCTCTTGGGGGCGGTAGCCAGATATATGGCGGCCTGGACCAGTGCGAGCTCGCCTTCCGGATGTCCGAGAAATCTAAACGCTTCCATAGCATTCAATGCAACTCCGAGTGCATCGGGATCTGCATTTCCAATGTCTTCGCTTGCAAATCGGACCATTCTGCGCGCGATGTAAAACGGATCTTCACCGGCCCACAGCATTCTTCCGAGCCAGTAAACTGCAGCATCCGGATCACTTCCTCTTAAGCTCTTGTGAAATGCGGATATGAGATTAAAGTGTTCCTCACCGGACTTGTCATACAAAAGGGCCTTTTTCTCCAGAGCATTTTCTAAAACCTGGAGCGTTATTTTCACCGGGCGTCCTGTTTTTGAAACATCCTTTCCGGATATTACCAGATATGCCGCGGTCTCAAGGCCGTTCAGAGCTGTACGGGCATCCCCGTCCGCAATACGAACAAGATGAGACAGGGCATCTTTTTCCATAATCAAATTCATATTTCCCAAGCCCCTTTCCGTGTCCGTTAGGGCATTTTCCAGGATCACGGCAATATCATCCGATGAAAGGGCTTTTAAGGTTATCAAACGGCAGCGGGACATGAGGGGAGGTATAACCTCAAACGAGGGGTTTTCGGTGGTCGCACCAATCAGGGTAATCAGTCCGCTTTCCACATGGTGGAGGAATGCATCCTGCTGGGCTTTATTGAACCTGTGTATTTCATCTACAAAAAGAACGGTTCTTTTTCGAAAAAGCTTTCGCTGGTTTTTTGCATCTTCTATAACCGCCCGGATATCCTTGACCCCTGACAGTACCGCAGAAAAATGGACAAAATGGCAACGGGTTTCACCGGCAAAAATTCTTGCAAGGGTTGTTTTTCCGCATCCCGGAGGACCCCAGAGAATCATGGAAAAAATCCGGTCTTGTTCGATGGCATGACGAATGGATGTTCCTTTTCCCACGGCATGGGTTTGTCCTACGAATTCATCCAGGTTTTTCGGGCGCATTCTATCGGCAAGAGGCCGCGACCCCTGGGTCGATTGTTGCGAGTGATATTCAAACAAGTCCAATGGTCATCCTTTAATAAAATCGCTTCTCGATTTTATGCAACGCGGCTTTGCCGCTTAAAAAAGCAAATTTTTATACCATCAAGTTTTAAACATCCAGTATCCAGTATCCAAAATTCAAAATCAAGTATCACTTTTTGCGTCCCGTGCGCTTGCGAAAGATGAGTCGAAGCGGGGTCTTGTCAAGCCCGGTTTTTTCCCTGATCTGGTTGATAAGGTAGCGCTTATAGGAAAAATGGACAGCATCAGGATAATTTACAAAACAGACAAAAGTGGGAGGTCTGGTGGATACATGGGCGGCATAAAAAAATTTAATGCGTTTTCCCCTGTGAAGGGACGGCTCTGTTCGTTCGATGGCCTGATAAAATATCTTGTTCAGGGGTCCGGTCCCGATACGTGACGAGTACTGGCTGAATACCTCTTCCACAAGGTTGAATATTTTCAAAACCCGCTGTCCGGTTAACGCGGAAATGGTTATGATCGGAGAAAAGCTTAAAAATTTCGCCTGCATTCTTAATTGCTCATAATATTTTAAAGTGGTTTTGCTGTCTTTTTCAACAATGTCCCATTTGTTCAAAAGAAAAATGCATCCACATCCCCGCTCAAATGCATATCCTGCCACAGTGATATCCTGTTCGGTAATTCCCTCGTAGGCATCGATGACAATCAGCGCCACATCACACCTGTCCAAGCTTCTTAACGCTTTAATAATGGAAAACTTTTCAAGCTTTTTTGAAACCTTTGCCTTGCGTCGGATACCGGCGGTATCGATGAGAAGATACGACATGTTGTTAATTTTACAAACCGAGTCGATGGGATCTCGGGTGGTTCCCGGAGTATCGCTGACCAGCAGACGCTTTTGACCTAAAATTCTGTTAATCAATGATGATTTGCCGACATTGGGTTTGCCGACCACAGCCAGCTTGATCATATCCCCAGTGTCATCTGAAACTGTTTCAGGCAAAACCGATGTCAGGGCATCAAGAAAATCCGAAATGCCGTAACGGTGTTCGGATGAAATGGGATATAATTTTTCGATGCCCAGGCTGTAAAAATCGTAAAGTTTAACCTCCTGTTCAAATCCGTCAATTTTATTGACCGCATAAAAAACAGGTTTTGTTAATTCACGAAGAATTTTGACAATATCTTGGTCAAAAGGAGAAATTCCATGTTTGCCGTCCAGTAGAAGAATAATAACATCTGCGTCTTCTATCGCCTGAATGATCTGGAAACGTATTTTGTGGGCGAAATCATCCTTGTCCTGATCCGGGAATCCACCGGTATCAACCAGTGTAAATCCAATACCGTTCCAGGTGGCATCCCCATAATGGCGATCCCTTGTAACGCCGGGGAAATCGTCCACAAGGGCTTTCCGTGTCTCGGTGACACGGTTAAAGAAGGTTGATTTTCCTACATTGGGACGACCTATTATGGCGATAATCGGTTTCATGGCAATTATAGATCTTGGATTCTTTCCAGCCAAAATCCTGCATTTTTTTGAAGAAAGATTCAATTTATTAAGTTTTCAAACGGGTTATTATTTAAGTTTAACGGTACAAATATATTAAAAAAATGTCAATCATCTCACGACAACGTAACGTGACAGACGCATTTGAATCCCAATACGGGGAAAATGCTCCATGACGGTGTGTATCTCTTTTTAAGGTCAAGGCAGAAAGAAATACCTTATTTCCCGTATAAGGAAGCCGTCAAACCCATGGGAGATCTCGGCTTTTTCGGAACCGTTATTCCCGAATCGTACGGGGGCGAAGACATGGGTGGAAGGGTCGGCCAATATCTGCAAGTGGATCATCGCCCTGGATCAGCTGGGAATCCGAAAGGCGAACAGATAAATTCTATAGACATTATCAGGAGCACAACCGCAAATACCCTCCGGGTTCGTGTCCAAAAAAGCAATTCTCAAACCATTAAATCAATGACAGCCTCTCATCATAAATAAATTCCCGGGTATGCCGGGCAATCCTTTCCGGTTCAATATGATGCCGGGCGGCTCCGGTTTCCATTCCTGCCCGGCCCACCGCTTCCGCCACTGCGGGCGGCACCCTGAAATCCATGGCGCCCGGGAGAATATATTCCGGTTTCAATTCATCACCCACCAGGTCGGCAATGGCCTGGGCGGCCGCAATGTTCATGGCATCATTAATCCACTTTGCACGTATGTCCAGAGCTCCTCTAAAGATGCCCGGAAATGCCAGACAGTTGTTCACCTGATTGGGGAAATCCGATCTTCCGGTGGCGACCACTACAGCCCCCGCTTTTTTGGCAATGTCCGGATGGATTTCCGGAACCGGATTGGCCAGCGCAAAAACAATCGGGTTTCTGGCCATAGACTTTATTATTTTCTGATTCAACACATTCGGACCGGAAAGACCGATAAAGACTTCAGCACCCTTTAACACATCGCTCAGGTTTCCTTTGTTTTTTTCAGGATTGGTCGTGTCCGCCAGTTCATTCTTAATGAAATTCATCCCTAATTTGCGTCCCTTATAGACAGCACCCTTGGTATCACAAACCGTAATGTTTTTTGTACCGGCCTGAATCAAGAGTTTTGCCACCGCTATCGATGCCGCACCGGCACCGTTAAAAACAATTTTCACATGGTTTAGTTTGCGACCCACAATTTTCAGCGCATTGATCAGTGCTGCCAAAGTGACCACGGCCGTACCATGCTGATCATCGTGAAATACGGGGATGTCGAGCCGTTGCTGCAATTTTTGCTCAATTTCAAAACAGCGTGGCGAAGAAATGTCTTCAAGGTTAATTCCTCCGAAGGCCGGAGAAATATTTTCTACAAGCCGGACAATTAAATCCGTATCCTGCGTGCTAATACAGATAGGAAAGGCTTCAACACCTCCAAAGGTTTTGAATAGAATGGCTTTTCCTTCCATCACCGGCATGGCCGCCTGAGGACCGATATTCCCCAATCCCAGAACGGCACTGCCGTCGGATACGATAGCTACGAGATTGTTTTTACACGTAAGATCATATACTTTTGTCGAATCATTAAAAATGTTTTGACACACCTGAGCCACTGCTTCCGGGCTGTATAACCGCCGGTATATGACCTCATCTTTAACCGGAACTTTTGCATACACTTCCAGACACCCCTGGTAACGATGATGAAGTTCCAATGATTCCTCATCGATGCTCAGGGTTCCGTAATCCTGCACTTCGGACGGCAGCCATGCCAGGTCCCCTTCATAAATATAACATTCGGTTCGCTCCCGAACCTTCTCAGGGGGCATTTCTTTGGCGGACAGCTGCGCCACACCGGTCTCCTGAGCGGTTTTCGCCACTGCTCCTGCCAGAACCGGGGAGATTTTCCAGTCCATTTGGCGGGGAATAATATTCGTGGGTGAGAGTTTATTTTCAGGAATCATGGCGGACAGCGCCCGGGCGGCTTCCAAAAACATCTTTCGGTTGACCCGCCTTGCCCGTACATCCAAACATCCTCTGAAAAACCCCGGCGTAACCAAAGACGAGCGGATCTGATTCTCACTGTTTGCAAGGCCGGTGGCCGAGACTTTTGCACCGCCTGCCAGGGCTTCGGCTTCGGTGATCTCCGGCTCCGGAAGGGCCAGGGCAAACACGATGGAATCTTTAGCCATGGTTGCAACCATTTTACGGTCCACCACCCCTTGGGTTGAGAGACCGATAAAAACATCCGCTCCCTTTATAACATCCACAAGGCTTCCTTTAATATCTTGATGTCGAACCAAACTGGCAATTTCCGCTTTGGCCCAGTTCATGCCTTCCAATCGATAGACATGGATGGCACCCTGCCGGTCACAAATGGTGATATTTTCAGCACCTGCGGACAAGAGTCCTTTGGCAACGCCGATACCTGAAGCGCCGGCGCCGTTAATGATGATTCGAGCGTCGGTGAGGTTTTTACCCACCACCTTCAAGGCGTTATACAAAGCAGCCAGAACGATGATGGACGTCCCGTGGTATTCATGGTGAAGGAGCGTCAGTCCCATGGCTCTTCTCAACCGGTGCTCAATGGTAAAGCATTTGGGCGCCGAAATACTTTCAAGACAAAATCCACCGAACGATGGTGCAAGGATGCGGACAATCTCCACGATCTCGTCGGCGTCCTGGGTACTGAGCGCTATGGGAACCGCATCAATATTGGCAAACGTTTTAAAAATAACAGATTTTGCTTCCAGTTTGGGCAATGCAGCCAAGCCCCCAATATTCCCAAGCCCGTAAACCTGACTTCCGTCCGTGATCAGGGCAATGGAATTTCCTCGGCAGGTATAGTCAAAGGAGTATGAGGGGTTTTTATGGATCTCTCTGCAAGGCGCAGCCACTCCCGGAGTGTAGATCCGGCTCAATACGCATAGGTCTTTGATCGGCATCTTGCTCTTGACGCCGATGAGTCCCCGGTGACGAGTCCGGTAAGAAAGGGCGTCTGATTCTTTACTCATATTTTCACCCCTATAAGGGTTATATATTTTCTTAAATTGTCTATGATTATGAATATAACCTCTTGGAAATTATACAAGTTATTAAAATAATAGATTCGCAACCTTACGAATCAGTCGAGTTCGGTCTTCAGCAAATTCTTACACAAATAATAATATACTTCGGAAAGATAGACAATACCAATCACCCGGGACGTCTCCAGAACCGGTAGACGACGGCATTTTTTTCTAACCATGCGATCGATAACCACCATCAAATCATCATCGGGCGCAACAAAAAGTACCGGAGAACTCATGACCTCCTTAACCGTCAATCCTTTGAAGCGCTTAATGTAGGACTCCAGTTCTTCGTTCCAGAAATCGATCCCGCTGACCATGTAATTCAAAACCGGTGGTCTTAAATGATAAAGCACATCGAACATGCTGATTACACCGGTCAAACGGTTAAATCTATCTATGACCATAACACTTGCCGTCTTTTGGCCGGTTTCCCTGATCCTGCCTTTATAAATCAATCGCACAGCCTCTTCAATAGGCGAATCAGATCGAATTTTGTCAAAATTTCGAACCATTACGTCTCTTGCGGTCACTTTCATTTGGTTACCCCTTTGTTAAAAAGTGTCAGGAATACACTTTAATTTGCTGTGTCTATGATAAGCATATCATAACGGGAGCATTACCGATTTGTTAAAATGGTTTTCACCCATTAACTTATTCATTTT
>CAZIIV010000006.1:0-10639 GCA_964539365.1 uncultured Desulfobacteraceae bacterium
TTCACTCGAAAACAACCCTTATGAATTGATTCATATAAACCATATCCTTTTGATAATCTAGTGATAAGCGTTTCCCAAACCTTTTTATAGAGATCTTTCCGATTAATTGTTACCATCGATCACCTCTCTAAGTTATTTTAATTCGTTGTATCCTTGTGGTACTTGACTAAACGGGCAAGCTTGAATTTAAAGTCAAATCGCTGTTTTTAGTCAAATTGTATTTTTATTACTTTTAATTTATTCCCTTCCAGTGGTCAGATTATTAAAAATACTAACTTAATTCGGATTAATTTCTTGACTTATTTGTTGTTTAAATTTATGTTGTTGTCCAGATGGACAACATTTAAAAAGTTGACAACATGAATTTCGAACAAAAATTAAAAAAAGAGCTGGAAAGCTCCTTGAAAGGGTTTCTATCCTTAGAAGATCTGGAAATCGATATTGCACCAAGCTCGATTTCAAATAAGGCCGATTCCCCAGATCTTATTGCTCAAGCTCGGTACCGTGATTTGCGTTTTCAGATGATAATTGAGATTGTGGCTCAAAGCAGCCTTCCTGTACTAAAAAACAAGATTTCCAGACTCAAGGAGATAACAAGCGAGGCTGACCATGCAGTGCCGGTTTTGGCTGCTCCTTATTTGAGTCACCAGCGGCAGAACATATGCCGGGATGAAGGTATTTGTTTCATTGATCTTTCCGGAAATGTATTCATCAAATTTAAGAGCCTCTACGTGGAACGAACCGGTTTCCCAAATAAATTTCCGGAAGAAAGAAAAGGTAGGGGTCCATTTTCAGATAAAGCCAGCCTCATCCTTCGGTCTATCCTTAAAGATGGAGGGCATCTATGGGGTGTCAGGGAATTGGCTCAAAGGGTTCATTTGGATCCAGGCTTTGTTTCACGTATGGCAAGAGAGCTTGAAAAACGAAATTATATTACACGGATTAATTCCAAAATAAAACTTCGAGATCCGGAAGGTATTCTTGATGATTGGGTTAGAAATTATAACTTTAATAAAAACAAAAAATTCAGCTATTTTTTAATGGCAACAAGTTCGATTGATGTTTTAGAGAAGCTTCGTAGTTTAAAAATACCTGCCAGTGTTGATTATGCCCTTAGTGTTCAAGCTGGTGGCAATCTGGTTGCTCCATATGTCGCCTATCAAGAGGTTCATATGTACGTCAGCAATGAAAAGGCTCTGGAGTATTTTGAAAAACGGCTGAACCTTAAAAGTGCCGAACAAGGGGCAAATCTTATTTTGATGCTTCCCTATTACAAGCATTCCGTCTTTTATGACAGCCGAATCATAGAAGAGCTTCGTGTTGTTTCAGATATTCAGCTTTATCTGGATCTTCATGGATATCCGATTCGTGGACTGGAACAGGCTGAGCATCTGCTAGATAAAAAACTTAAGGGTTTATTTGCAAAGGCAAATTCGAAATGAACGACCTTTTAGTTTCTGGATTTCTCAAGACGCTCCGGATACTCAAAGATTACCTTCCGGTGATAGTCATCGGTGGGGGCTGGGCGCCATTCATTTATCACCATTACTTAATGGGAAATAAAGGTCATGAAACAATCCGTACACGTGACATCGATTTTATGGTACCTTTAAACGTCCCGGTAATCGGCAATAAAACGGTCGATCAGGTATTGGTGGAAGCAGGTTTTGAAGCCGTATTCAAAAGCAGAGATATTCCTCCTATTATTCATTACGAGGGCAACATTGACAATATGGACGTCGAGATCGAATTTTTGGCTGACCAAGCGGGATCAAATCCCGACATTGTGTTGGAGGTTCAAAAGGGCCTCCATGCAGAAGCTCTCAGATTCATATCCATTGTAATTGACAATGTAACTGAAGTAACGATTGATGATTCAGTATCAGTAGGCCATCCATCTCCCTTGATTGTCAAAGTACCAACTCCTGCTGCCTATATATTTCATAAGGGACTGGTCTTCAGACGCCGAAAAGACACTGAAAAAAAGGCAAAAGATCTTTACTATATTTTTGACATCATCACTGGGTGCAGCCAAATAATGCCGGCCATCATGGATGATTTTACCAAGCTCTCCGGAAAATACCCGGCCTGGTTTAAAACATTCATTGGAAACCTTAGTCTTTATTTTGAAACAATAAGTTCTGATGGAGTATTGTGGGTGACAGAGCAACGTCCGTCTCTTGATTTCAAGGGGCTGAACATGGAACAGTTCAAACAGTTTGTACTTGCTACATTCAGTGAATTATTAACAGATCTCGGCAAGCAACAACGGTCCTAAGATTTCTTTCCAAAATAACATGCCATTGATCACAGTTTATATTTTAAAAGGAAAAACCGGTAAGCGATATACCGGTATAACCAACAATTTTTCCAGACGTTTAAGAGAGCATCGATCCTTAAAAACAAAAGGTAGTGAACTGTTGGGTGACTTTTTTGTGCTTCACACAGAAACTTTTTCCGATCACAACTCTGCGAGGATAAAAGAAAAATTTCTAAAATCCGGTCAAGGCCGAAAGTGGCTCGACAAGTTAGAAGCTGAGTCGAAGCCCGCCAAACAGCTGGCGGGTAAACCAGCCTAAGGCTGACAAGTCTCGCCCCGACCAGCCTTCACTTCAAAACGAAGTTGGAAAAGCAAAAGCAGACACAATCCCCACACATCAAAATACAAACTATGGCGGATTAAAACAGTCATTGCCTTCACCGATCGCAAAAGGCCCTCGATTTTGAGAAACACTTAAAAAATCTTTTTTGTAATCGATAAATTGAAACCACTATTTTTGTGAAAATCCAAACTTGAACTTGACATTTTCACAAAAAATGGGGTAGGCTCTCGGCATGATTAAAAGAGATATTACAACACAGTTGATAGAAGCCGCTGGGGAATATCCGGTAGTGACCATATTTGGACCACGACAGTCCGGTAAAACCACTCTTGTGCAGATGACGTTCCCTGAAAAAATGTACTATTCGTTGGAAGATCCCGATGTGCACATAGCTGCGGAAACAGACCCGAGAGGATTTCTGGGGGGGCTTCCGGAGGGAGGTGTTTTGGACGAGATCCAGCGACTTCCGGAACTGCTCTCCTATATTCAGGGAATAGTGGACCGAGAGAAAAAAAACGGCATGTTTATCCTGACAGGCAGCCATCAACCCGGACTCCATCAGTCTGTCAGTCAAAGTCTGGCCGGAAGAACGGCCGTGCTGACGCTGCTGCCGTTTTCACTGCCCGAGCTTCGAAATTACCGGAAGAACTGGGAACCGTTTGAGCTGATTGTAAAAGGTGCATATCCGCGCCTCCACGATAACGACTTAAAACCCGCCCGTTTTTTCAACGGTTATATGCAGACATATATTGAAAGGGATGTTCGCGCCTTGGTCAATTTGAAAGACTTAAGATCATTCCAGCAATTTTTTACACTGCTGGCCGGTCGTATCGGGCAGGTTATTAACTATACGTCGCTTAGCAATGACGTCGGCGTTTCTGCCACTACCATAAAAAATTGGATCAGTGTATTGAAAGCTTCATTTGTTGTTTTAGAGCTGCCTCCCTTTTTTGAAAATATCCGAAAGCGTGTTGTCAAATCACCGAAAATCTACTTCAACGACGTCGGCCTGGCCGCTTATCTGTTGGGCATAGAGACATCGGATCAGGTGTCTCGTGATCCGCTGCGAGGCGGGCTCTATGAAAACCTGCTTATTATTGAAATTCTCAAATCCCGTCTGAATTATGGTAAACGCCCGGAGTTGTTTTTTTACAGGGATACGCACGGCAACGAGGTTGATCTCATAATCAGGGCGGCAAGAAATCTGATCCCGTTTGAAATTAAATCAGCCGTAACCTTTACACCGGATTTTCTCAAGGGGATTGAGCATTTCAGGAAAATAGCCGGTGACCGCTGTTCAAAAGGATACGTCTTATATAATGGCCATGAGCAATATACGCTCAAAGGAATACGAGTTTTCAATCCTCTTGTACACGAAGGACTGCAAGCATGTCTGCTTTGAGAGTAAGAAATCTGAGCATTTATGCGCCTCTGGCGCACTTGTTAGCCTTTGGCTAATTCAAATCAGCCAGAGGATGACAATCCCCCGCCAAAAAACGGCGGACAAATCAGCCCAAGGCTGACTATTCTTGTCCCGCCAAAAAACAACTTGCATCAAACGCACTTACATTTAGGGCGCCTTTTTTGTTGATCACTTCGCATGTGCTCTTTTTGGTGGTCTTAATTTGAGAAAACATATTGAAACTATATTGCATTTCTTTATTGTATAATATATGAGTAATAGAAAATACAAATTTGTGAATCAAGAATAAATCCATAAAACAAATCTTTTTCCAGCTACGTCACAAAGGAAGATTGAAAATGCTTGAGTTTACAGTTGTAAAAGTGTTGGCCGCGATATTTACCCCCGATTTCAACATGTCCAACTCCCTTAATATTGCAAACACAGCATTCAATTTGTTAGGTGATCGGTTAGACGGTGAACATTCAATTCTGCCCATTCCACAGGATGCTCCCGCAGATATCCCAAGAATTACGTTACGATCATCTGATAAACTATTATCACTAACCATCGCTCCTTCAAGAACCAACTTGGTGTTTAATATTCCATTAGATTCCGTTTTGGATATAATTGACCATCCATCATATTATTCAGATCTGTCAAAATTTTTTGTAGAATTTTCTACGAAATTAGACCTAAAAGTTCAAAGACTCGGATATGTAACGGACAGATTGATATTAAAGGAAGATGCTTTATATTTAATTTTGAACCAATTTTGTAATAAGGAAAAAATCAACAAAGGTGGACCATTTTATAATCCTAAAAGATTCGAAATTCATTCATTGAAAAAATATGATTGGGAAGGTTTTCAGCTTAATTCATGGGTTAAGCTGAAATTTTTGCCGATCGAAAGCAGTAAAGACAGGGCAATAAAGCCAGCTCTTTTAGTGCAAAATGATCTTAACACATTATCCTACGAAGAAGATCCTGGAGCCACATTTAAAGCTCAGGATATAGAAAAATATTTCGATAATATACCAAGCCATTTGGACAAAATTCTAAAATTGTACTTTGAATAAGGAGTATTTATGCGACCTCAACCTTTAGTGGAAAAAGGAAAAGACTTTCAAGATTATTTTTATGCAAAAAGATTAACATCCGTTGAGGAACAAAAAAACGAATATTTTATCCCCGGTTCTGATTATTTGGAAAAAACTTGCAGCTTCACAAACGAAGAAAACAAGGGAGATACTACGCCACAGACAGTATCCATAGGTTCTTTGTGTACGGCTTTTCTAAGGTTACCTGGAAGGTCGCCTGAAACAAAAAATTCTTTGGAGGACCTTTATTTGGAGTCCATCAAAGACAAAAAAATTGCTGGTGATAACGAAATTAACGAAGATAGTTTTGAAGTGCATGTAGAGCCCAAAGTGGCCGATAAGAATAAACAACCATTATTGAACAGACTCTGTCAAGTTTATAGAGAATGCGCTGAAGACAATTGGGATGGTTATGATGCCCGGCGAATATCAAAAGAAACTTATTTAGAAGCCATAAAATTAATTCGACTACTACCTCCTTTTATCATACACCCGGAAATTATACCTGAACCAACAGGAGAAATGGCATTAGAATGGTATCGCTGGAAAAACTTTATTTTTGTTATTAGCGTAGGTGGTAACAATTTGATAACTTATGCCGGATTATTTGGAAGCACTAGCAAGACTCATGGGACCGAATTTTTTGGCAATAAATTACCTAAAACAATTATTGAAAACATCAAGCGCTTATTTGAAAGGTAGTTTTAGGTTTGGATAAAATTATTTCGGAAGATGAAGATATAACTAGATTTATCAATCAAAAGTCGTACTTTAGATCTTCCGATAAAACAGCCAGGCACAATGCTTTCATGCCAAATAAATATGGGGAAACATCGGTATACCGTATTATAGGAATCACTGATTTTGAAATCTATGAAATTGGCAAAAAGTTCGTCGCCGAAAAACAAGGGAAACCTTTGATTGGTCGAGCGGATTTAAGTGTTTCGGAAATATTAAAGTGCCGATTAAAAGTTGAACCTGACACTCAACCTCATCCAAGACACGCTAATATATGTAACTGGCCAAGAGAACGGTCAGAAACTAAAATGATCGCAATAGAACTTGCGGCTGCAGCCCGATTGCATCTATTGAATAGTCCGTAAAAGAGGACTTTTTGTCTTTAAAGTTCATGACTGTTGGCGGTTTGGCAGGAAACAGAGGTGGCCAGTAAAGTGACCGAAATTACTTGCCATACCGGCGCGAGGTTACCCCATCATTCTACCTTTCTGCATACAATTGGGGGATACAAATTAATATCAGATTTTGTTTGAACGAAGATTTTGAGATGTAAGATCGAATTTAAGCTTCTACAAATTATTGAATGAGGCCTGGGGCAAATCCCGAGCCGATCGCTTAGGGTGTTGATAAATCGCCTTAAGATGTTGTTTTTAATCACAATAAAGGCTAATGCTTGCAGAAAGATATTCTGCAAATAGATTTTCTTTTTTTTCACCTAAAAATCAGGCGATTACAGAAATTCTTCAACACGTTAAGTGATCGGATCGGGCAAATCCCACAGCCTTTTTTTATTTTATCTGTAATTTGATAAACGGAGAATTATAAGAAAACGAAGGTTTAAAAAAGATAAGCAGAAAATCCTTGACCTTGTTCAACAAAATGAGTAAAAATATCAGCAGGTTATGACATTTTTATTTTATAACTCCGGGTGTAAACGAGCAGGGCAACATTAACCGTCAGCGCTGGAAGATTGAAAAAAAAGGAAAAGTAACAGTTGATTTCCTTGTTCCACAGGCCGGTGATAACGACCTTGGAGGACAGATTAAGGATATCGAAAAAGATTTTGCAGCAGTGATTACACCCGGCCTTGGGCTTGCTTTCAAAGATAAATTGAAAATCACATTGGAAGGTTATACGATATTTGGTGAAAATGCTAAACGAGATGTTTATTTCTGCGGTCCGGGCGCCTTTGTGGTGCTAAAAGCGCTTGCTTTCAGAAAGAGGGGTGAAAATAAAGATGCTTATGACCTGTATTACCACATTCGAAATTTCGGAAGCGGTGTGGAGGATATTGCAGCAGCATTGAACCCGTTACTAAATGAAAAAGAAACAATAGAGGCTTTAAAAATTTTAAAAGAAGATTTCACAGGCAATGATAGTATTGGAGCGGTTAGGGTTGCTCGCTTTCTTACAGACAGTACAGATGAAACGATTCAAGCAGATGTGACCGGTTTTATTCATGTACTTCTCGATTTAATCAGTTTAGACGAAAACTAGTCCAACCGATTTAATCTATAATATCCACATATCCGATCAGGTTTTCATACAAAATACCGAGAAATATGCAGGGATACTCACTGATCCTAATTTTTAAAAAGCTCCAGCTGTACCGAATTTTTGACGGTTACGGCGTGGCGTAAATTTTGGCTGATAAAATCAAGTTTGTTTTCTTTAAGCTCGTCAGACCAATTTTTACAAAATTCGGGCTGGGGATCCTCTGAATAATCGACTTCAAGCATCCCGGTTTCCGGCTGTGTAATATTAATAGGATCATTAAATATCAATTCTTTTTCTTGCGCTGTCATTACAGGGAAGCCGTAATGCTTATTTTCATATTTGAACCCGCCCTTTGTTTTTAACCGGTCAACAACAAACTCCATATGTTTGGCAAGTCTCCTCCGAATTAACTGTCTGGACGAGTCAATAATGGCATCCTTAATACGATCAACAGACTTTTCCATTGCAGGATCTATTTCATAGCCGATGCTGTTTCTTCCTGAGGCAATTGCCGCGGCGGTCGTAGTTCCCGTTCCCAAAAAAGGATCGAGCACAATATCACCTTTGGCCGAATACATGTTGATCAGTCGATACACCACCTCAAAAGGATAGGCCGCACTCCTTAGACGAGAGTCTTTATCATTTAGGGCTTGTGGCGTTCCCTTAACATCAAACCATACATCCGAAAACCAGCTGTTGCGTTCCTCCCAAAAAATAGCGCTTTCATGCCTATTCTTTTTATCTTTCTCGTTCTTGAACTCTCGTTTCGGGCCTTTTCTTAAAATCAAAATATACTCATGTTCCAAGGTTACATAAGCACCCGCCGGAAGCATACCTGATCCCATAAACTTGTTTGGCGCATTGGTCTGCTTCCGCCACAGTATGCAAGGAAGTGCTGAGAAACCAAGTTCCAATGCGGCTTTCAAAATTCTCATGTGGTTCGGATACAGAACAAAGTTGCCATTAATTGTTCTGGTTGCATCACCAATATTAATACAAGCAAAACCACCGAACTTTAACACCCTGTAAACCTGTTTCCATACAGGGTCTAACACCTGGTGCATACGTTCAAACGCACTTGATCCATCTTTTATTTTCAGAGCTTTCTTTACGGATGAGCTTTGCTGGGCGAACATTTCATCCCACATCTCGATCATCGGATAGGGTGGGGATGTTACCATGAGATCAATGCTTTCAGATGAAACTGCTTTCATATTCTTGGCGTTTCCAAATATAACCTTATGATTTGTCTTCATTTAAGCTCCAAACACTTAAAAACTCGATAGATTAGAATTAGATTCCGTGGTCGATTTCATATCATATTTCAAATTTAAGGCCGGGCCGCTTTGAAACTTTTGGGGTTAACCAAATTTTTCGATAGTTAGAAACTTCTGGAATCCAGGTGATGTCAAAGCCTTGGGTGAGTATCGCTTCTTCATGAATTTGAATTTTAGAAAAAGCTCCAATTGGGCCGAATTTTGCAATGTTAGGGTTTATTGTATTTTACAAGTTTTTTAGATTCTCAATCCGACATTCCCGATCAAATTTTATACCAATCCCATGAGAATCAGAACGTACCATCCTTCCTGAACAACCAGTTAAGCTATCTACGTCCTTGAAATTTTTAAGGTTGTCACCCGGAATTGTAAAATCCAAAATAAAACGTGTCCCTTCTGGGAAAGAAGTTAATGTAGGGATGAACGTGCCAGAATAAGAAATATCTCTGGCTTCAAGATCCAACGCGATTAATTCAGCTCCATTTATTACGTTAAGTCTCACAGGAAGTGGGATATTTAACCGTTTATGCCGACGTCTTTCTTTCATTTCTAACATCCTCCTATACAATAATAACCCTTTAAGCTCTGATTCGATATGATAGAGATTATTCAGCAAAAGGTTATAAATAAAACAGTAGATCAGAATGTGTAGATGTCAAATAAAAAATTTAGCATCGGTGACGATGCCATATATCGCCAATGGGAGAAACTACAGTGTCAACCTGCCTGCCGGGACCTATTGCGTTGTCGCTTTGTCATTTGGGGAAAACCACCCAGGCGAGCGATGTCGTGTTGTTCGATGGCAATGTGATAACGGATCTTGACTTTAGCTTATACCTGAGTTGCCAGCATTCAGCACTTTTAAGATTAACTTTTAATTTACTTCATGCTGATCACAGCTGTCAACCCAGCCATTTATATTTTGCCCGATATCCGTGGCCCGGTGCGTGTGGTGGGGGTCCTGCTTTTTCGAAATATCTGTTTTATTATTCTGACGTTCTTGATTTTCGTCTTCTATCGTTCCCGCTTCTCCTTTCCTTGCCAGACCTGCGTTCGGGAATATGTCCGCTATATAGGAATTGTCGCCTTTCTATAACTGATCGTCTACCGCCATTATCAGGTAATATGTGTTTCATAATATAATCAACCTAATTTTTTTTTAAGGTGTTGAAGTTGAGTGGCACTTAATTGTGTTAATTCTGATTTCAACGTATGTTTTGATTTTTCTTTAATATACAGCACAAACCATGCCAATTTTTTCAAAAAATTATATCTATTATAATCCTAAATAGTTATCCTGTCCAACACTATTAACATCCCCCCAATATTATGAATAATATTTTCCAATTTCTATGAAATTCATTTCATAATCTTAAAATTTTCACACTTTGGGACAATACTAATTTTAGAAAAATAAGGTGGGAAGTGACGCTTTAATAAAATGCAGGTGCAACACAATGGAAGCAATTCAATTTTTAAGAGACGAAACAGATAGACCGGAACAAATCGTAAATAAGGTCAGCAGAACAAGAAGTATTACACGGCGGGAATCAAATGTAGATCGTGTGCTGATTAAATAAAGAGAGTATTAAAAAATCTGATCTCAACTACTTAGTGGACACGAACGCATTTTTGCTTATAAGGATATTCTATCATTGGGTTAATCTTGTAACAATTAGGACACTTCGTCAAATACTCATCAGATGAACACTCCAATAAAGCGCCGCCTTGTAATCCAAATCCTCCTGATGTGGGTGTTATATTAATTAGTATATCGCGACCGCAATCTGAGCATTTACCTTTTAATACGATTATAGCCTATTAAATTAAATTGGCATATATTGTGTCCCTGAAAATCAAGAAGCCGGGTAAAATCAAACTGTTTTATTGCAATACCTGTTTAGGTACCTCTACCGGACTATGGTCTTTAAAAGAGGGTCTTTCCTTTGTATAGTTCTGCAGAAGATAATCCAACTGGAACAACTGACTGGATTTCATTTCCCCAAATTGAAAACATCGCTG
>CAZIIV010000006.1:10739-12089 GCA_964539365.1 uncultured Desulfobacteraceae bacterium
TAGGAAGTCTAGCCAATAAACACCTAAATTTAATAAAAAGATTATCAGTTTTCCATTGAAAGGAGATCCACCGTAAAGCATGTTAAGTGAGATTCGTACAAATTCTCAATAAGTTCTTTTGTATGAAATTATTATGTCGACTCGAATCCATGATTTGTTGAGATGTTACATATGCTAATTTTAACCTGTTGAATTTTTTGCAATACCGAGCAATATCGTTCTTGCTTAAAACGAGTTTTTATTGTAGAAATAAAATGTGAAGCTAAAAATTATCAAAACAATTTTTCTTTTCGTTATAATCATTATGTTAATCTTCCTCAGCGTGTCCTGCGGAGATAAGGAAGAAACCGGACCCCCTCGGCCTGCTCCAGAACATTCGGACAGCTTCACTTTTTTCGATATCGGGAAAAATACCATTATTTCAGGCAAGGTAAGGGAAAGCCTAAATAAGACATTGGGCGATGATGCCATTGAACACAGGAATATTCTCGATTTGGAAATAAACTATAAGGGTTTTTTGAAAGAATATTTTGCGGATCTTCATAAATTAAACAAAAAGTTGAATTCTCCTCTCGGAGAACGTGTTGAGCATAATACGGTTAAGCTGATGTATCGCTATATGCAAAATAAAAACGTTTCATTTGACTACGTCGAGCTGGTCTATTCAGAATATACTCAAAGGCCTGTTTTGATAAAAATATATTTTAAAAAAGATGGGTTGAATACCATAGAAACGCTTAAACAAAAATACGGTGCACCGGAGAGTATAAACTGGGGCGGGGAAACCTCAAAATCCCTTTACTGGAAAAAGAACAATGACTTGCTGATTCTATCTTTTGTTCCGGATCAGTTTGGAGAGCCGAAATGTCAAATTATCATTTACTTCAAGAGCGCGTTGGAGAAACTGCTCAAAGACGAACAAAAGGAAAAAGAAAAAACAAGGCGGGAACGAACTAAAACAGGCAAAACCGCTTTTTAATTAATCGGCGTAACCCACCTTCTCAATATACCCCCAATGTGCTTATGACGCTTTCGGGCACGCTGGTAAAGGCGTATCACGTATTAACGGTCAAATCGTTATGTTTTTAATAAAAGAAAAAACAGGTGAAAGGAATATCAATAATGAAGCGCTGTTGTTTTTTTCGATCAGAGGCTGAAATGACTGCATTCTCCGGACTGCCTACCTCCATTGAATCTCTGGCAAGTGGCCCCAGAGGCTTTATATTATCACAGGACAAACTCAAAAGCCCCCCATGAGCACCTTAAGCACCGGCTTCCGATAAATCTGCAAAAGACGTGAGGGTCACGGTCCTTGCCCAGGAATCCTATCCGATCATTGTAGATGGTTCT
>CAZIIV010000006.1:12189-47903 GCA_964539365.1 uncultured Desulfobacteraceae bacterium
TTTTTTGGTAGGTCTTTCCGGGGATACGGGGCATTGCCAAATTATTTGAGCCGTAGCAGTGCCCCGCATTCATCCTGAGTTGCAACCTCAAGTTGTGCATTGCAACGGGTGATGGCCCGGCCCACTTCGCTTAGGGCTTTTTGGGGAGTATTGTTTGTTTCACTCAGGTGAGCCAGCATCACATATTTTAGCCGGTCATGTTGCAGTTCTTTTAAAAGGTTTTTCGATGCTTCGTTGGACAAATGCCCGGCTCTGCTTTTGATGCGTTGTTTTATGGGCCATGGATAGGGACCGTTTATCAGCATATACTCATCATGATTGGCTTCCAAAACCAATAAGGAACACCCTTTAAGATGCTCTTTAACCATGAAAGTTGCAATGCCGAGATCTGTGGCGATCCCGATTTTTGTTCCGTTCTGATTGACGGTAAATCCGGACGGATCTTCTGCATCATGGGATATGGAAAAAGGATGTATGGAAAGGTCCTTTATTGTAAAGGGAGAGCCGCATTCAAAGTTTTTGATCACCCGGACATTCCCAAGCTGCGAAACGGAAGCTTTCTCTGTTTTAGAGCTCATATAAACCGGCAGGCTAAAACGACGTGAAAGAACCCCCGCCCCCTGGATATGGTCGGTATGTTCATGGGATACGAGGACGGCGTCAAGATCTTCAGGATAGAGCCCTTTTGAGTTCAGACGACGTTCAATCTCGATTCCCGAAAGGCCGGCGTCAATAAGTATTGAGGTGGAACCGCCGGAAACGTAAACCGCATTTCCCCTGCTTCCGCTTGCCAGTATACAAACTTCGAGGTTATAATCGAGTTGGGATTGCAACGGGTCTGGAAAGCAAGGTTTTTTCATGTTAACGCCCCGTGTGCCCGAATCCCCCGCTGTTGCGTTCGGTTTCATCAAAGTGTTCCACCACCGCCAGTCTGGCGTGATAAACTTTTTTGACCACCATTTGGGCAATTCTGTCTCCACGATGAACCGTATACTTCTTTTTTCCGAGGTTTATCAGCCCAATTTTTACTTCTCCCCGATAATCGGCATCTATGGTGCCCGGGGAATTAATAATCCCGATACCGTGATTTACCGCCAGTCCGCTTCTTGGGCGAATCTGGATTTCAAATCCTTTGGGAACTGCAACAGCAAACCCTGTGGGTATCAAAGCAATAGCACCTTTGATCAGTACCATATCTGTTTCTATGGCCGCACATATGTCCATTCCAGAGGCACCGGGGGTCATGTAGCGGGGCAGGGGGATATCCGAATCCGATTCCGGTCTTAAACGGAGAAATTTGATGGAAGGAGAAGTATCCATAAATCAGAGGGTTAGAATATCGTTAAAATCATTGTCATGGGGTACCGGTCCCAATATGGTCAATGAAAACCCTGTTTTTTGAAAAAGGCTTTCCGCCAGATCCAGGATGTCGTCTCGGGTAACCGAGTCAATGTTGTTTGCAATTTCTTCCAAAGGGATAAACCGTCCAAAATGAGTTTCATTCTGAGCCAGCTTCACCATTTGGTTGTCGTTGCTTTCTGATGCAAGCATGAGACTTCCTTTTGTGTGCTCCTTGGCATCCTGCAGTTCGTTTGGATCAACCCGCAGGTGTTTGAGTTTGGCGATTTCTTTGAGAATCAGTCGGGTTGCTATGAAGGCGTTTTCAGAATTGACGGCTGCATAGGCCCCAAAAACACCGGTATCCACATACGATGAGATAAAAGAATACACAGAGTAAGCCAGACCTCTTTTTTCGCGTATTTTCTGAAACAGCCTTGAACTCATGTTTCCTCCGAGGATTGTGTTCATCAGGAAATACGCATACCGCCTCGGGTCGGTTATGGATAACCCTTTTGTCCCCAGACAGATGTGAACCTGTTCCAAGGATTTCCGGTGCAGGCTGACCTTGCTGTTTTCTTGCGGGATAATACGTTCGGGGAAACTGTTGCCCGGACGAATGGATTCAAAAACCGGCCCGATAAGATCGACCAAGCGGTTATGTTGCAGGTTGCCGGCAACCGAAATAACAATACGTTCGGGCTGATAAAAATTGAGGAAAAATCCTTTAAGGGTATGGGCATTAAACCCGGCAACGTTTTCACGAGTACCGAGAATGGATTGTCCCAGAGAATTATTCCCCCAGAAATTTCTTCCCGAAAGCACATGAATGTATTCTTCCGGGCTGTCTTCCACCATGGCAATTTCCTGAAGAATAACCGCCCGCTCATTTTCAATCTCTTTTTCTTCAAATATAGAGTTTAAAAATATATCAGAAAGAATATCGACCATCGTTTCCAGGCGGCTATCTATGACCTTTGCGTAGTAACATGTATTTTCAGCACTGGTAAAAGCATTGGTTTGACCCCCGATCGCATCGAATTCTTTGGCAATCTGAAAGGCGGTCCGTTTTTTCGTACCCTTAAAAATCATATGTTCAATAAAATGGGAAAGACCGCTTTCAGATGACGATTCATCCCGCGCGCCGACATTTACCCATACCCCCATGGATACGGAATGAACATGGGGCATTTTTTTACTGACAATCCTGATGCCGTTATTGAGGACGGTTTTGTTTACGGCGTGCTCCATTTTTCTTGGCCTATTTTTCTTCTTCCAGGACCGCTTTGTGGCTCAGACGGATTTTTCCGTCTCTGTTGATTTCAAGAACCTTTACCTTGATACGATCCCCTTCCTTCACAATGTCAGAAACTTTGTTTACCCGGCGATTGGCGAGTTGTGAGATGTGTACAAGACCGTCTGTTCCGGGCATTAGCTGGACAAATGCACCAAAATCCATGATCTTTACAACCGTCCCTTCATAAATTTCTCCCACTTCGGGTTCCATTACAATTTCACTGATAATCTTTACGGCGGCATCGGCTTCTTCTTTGGAAAAAGCGGCAATTTTGACCACCCCCTGATCATCTATTTCAAGCTTTGTATCGGTTTCAGTTTGAATTCCCCGGATGATTTTCCCTCCCGGACCGATGACTTCGCGGATTTTATCGGGATTAATATTTAGCGTAATGATTATCGGTGCATAAGGGGAAATTTGGTCGCGAGGTTCCTTAAGAGCTTCCAACATTTTGTCAAGGATATGGAGTCGACCCACACGTGCCTGATCAAGGGCTTTTCCCATAATATCCCTGGAGAGTTCATGAATTTTTATATCCATCTGGAGTGCGGTTATGCCGTCTTTTGTGCCGGCAACCTTAAAATCCATATCACCGCTGTGGTCTTCATCCCCAAGAATATCCGACAGGATAACCACATCATCTCCTTCCTTGACAAGCCCCATGGCAATACCCGAAACCGGCGCTTTGATTGGAACGCCGCCGTCCATTAGCGCCAGGGTCCCCGAACATACGGTTCCCATGGATGAAGATCCGTTGGACTCCAAGACTTCTGAAACCAGGCGGATGGTATAGTCAAATTCTTCCTTGGCCGGCAGAGTTTTTTCCAGGGCTCTGGTGGACAGCCCGCCGTGACCGATATCCCTGCGGCTGGGTCCGCCGATGCGTCTGACTTCTCCTACCGAATACGGTGGAAAATTATAATGAAGCATAAAAGGCCTCTGTTCTTCTCCAAGTAGCGTTTCCACTCGTTGCTCATCCCGACCCGACCCTAGGGTCAGCACACAGATCACCTGGGTTTCCCCGCGTGTAAAAAGAGCACTGCCGTGGGGTCTGGGTAATATGCCGACCTCACAGGTAATGGGCCTTATTTCATCAAATTTTCTGTTGTCAATTCGACGTCTTTCCTTAAGAACAAGGTCCCTGCTGATTTTTTTGAGGATGTCATTAAATATCGTGTTTACTTCGCTTCCGCGATCCGCATAGTCTTCCCCGAGTTGTTCAAAAATGTCTGATTTTATTGCCACAAGTGCGGCGCTGCGTTTAATTTTTTCAGGTATGATCAGGGCTTGGTATATTCTCGAAGATGCTTGAGATTCAATTTTTTCGACCAGCTCAGAATCCCTTTGGGGCGGGGTAAAGGGCCGTTTAAGGACTCCGTTGATTTCCTTGAGTTTCACTTGCATGTCTAAAAGCGGCTGCATGGCCTTATGGCCGAAAAAGATTGCTTCAAGCATATCAGATTCACTAACCATATTGCCACCGCCTTCTACCATTACAACACCGGTTTTTGAGCCGGCAACAATGATGTTGATGTCCAGATTTTCGTATTCGTCTATAGCAGGATTGATTTTAAATTGACCGTCTATCCGGCCGACACGCACACATGCAATGGGCCCCGCAAATGGAATGTCTGATATTTCAAGAGCAGCAGATGCCCCGATCATTGCCAGAATGTCAGGATCATTATCCTGGTCCATGGAGAGGACGGTTGCGATAACCTGGGTTTCACATCGGTATTCTTTAGGGAAAAGCGGCCTGATGGGACGGTCTATAAGACGGGCGGTCAGGGTTTCCTTTTCACTGGGCCTTCCGATTTCGCGTCTGAAATAATTTCCGGGTATTCGGCCCGCCGCATACCCTTTTTCCTGATATTCAACGGTAAGCGGCAAAAAATCCATGGTGCGTTCTTCTTGAGAAGACACCACCGCAACAAGTACAATGGTGTCTCCATATTGAACCACAACTGCACCGGATGCCTGTTTGGCGATTTTTCCGGTTTCGATACTCAGTGTTTTACCACCGATTTCAGTTTTAAGTAAAGTTTCCATATTTGTCTCCTAACAGCCAAGCATGTAATAACTTAGGCTGTATTATATGCTGTCTCCCGGATAAGGGAGCATGTATACCCTGTGTACTCTATCTTCTCAGGCCCAGGGTCTCGATGATTGCCCTGTATCGTTTTACGTCTTTGTTTTTTACATAATTCAGTAGTCTGCGCCGTCTGCCCACTAAAATCAACAAACCCCTTCTGGAATGATGGTCCTTTTTATGAACCTTTAAGTGGTCTGTGAGATAAGAAATACGGTGTGTCAAAAGTCCGACCTGTACTTCCGGAGAACCGGTATCATTTTCGTGCAGCTTAAACTGATTGATCAGATCCTTTTTGTCTTTTGTTGTTAAAACCAATTTTTTTTGCCTCCTCTTGTTAAATAAGAATTTTTTTGTTCATGAAGTTTTTTCGACACCCTGATAAAATTCGAATTAGTTATTGAATACACGACAATAGCCGTATTTGTCACTCTTTTTTATGTGCTTTAGTATTGCAATAAGATCGTTTTTTGTATTAACAATCTTGATAAAACCTTTCGAGATGTCCGTATGTGCCGGCGTTACATCCTTTTTTGTTATGATATTGCCGTGCATTATTTTTTCTTCCAAAGCGGTGTCAACACGATGTTCGGGAATATCCCGCAAGGCGTTTGACATGCTTATTATTCGATCAGATATTTTTTCCGATAGAACCAAATGTTCCAGTTCTGATAATTTTAACGCCTCGGCAATTGAAAATCCGCCGCTTTGAATTCGCCTTAATTCTTTCAGGTGGCCGCCACATCCCAGAGATTTCCCTATGTCTGCACAAAGGGTTCGGATATATGTCCCTGCCGAGCAGGAGACGCTAAAATGTATCAAGGGCGGATGGATTCCAAGTATTTCAATGTTAAAAATAGTGACATGTCTCGCCGGTTTCTGAACCGGTTTACCGCTGCGAGCCAGCTTGTAAAGGGGGGTTCCCTTACATTTCAATGCCGAATACACCGGGGGAATCTGCTCAATCGTTCCCTCAAAGTCCTTAAATACGGACCGTAGTTTTCTTTCAGAAAATAATACGGTATCGCATGTAAACGTAACCGTACCCGTTGAATCCTGGGTGTTTGTTTCAACGCCCAGGCAAAGAACAGCCTCGTATTTTTTATTGCCGTGAAGGAAAAACCTGGCGAGCTTTGTTGCTCGGTTGATACAACATACCAGGATACCCGTTGCAACAGGGTCAAGTGTACCGGCATGCCCCACTTTTTTTGCTTCAAGCAATTCCTTTACACGGGAGACTACGTTGGCTGAGGTTATGCCTGCGGGCTTATCGATAACTAAGATTCCGCTGTGTTCAAACTGCATAAGTTAAGTCATATCTCAATTGCAGCCACATCAACCGATCCATTTGAACGGAGGCTGATGTGAAACCTGTTAGAAGCGTTCAGTTTTTTTTGGCTATTCCCGTGTTCCAGTATCAGTGCCGCCACTTTGATGTCCTGAATGCGTTTTGCGTAATTGATAAGACCGTCACCATCTTCGGCCTGAGTGTGTGTTTCATGAAACATGTCTTGTGTCAGCGTCATCATCGACAGTTTGCCGTTATCTGAGATTTCAATAGAGTCAAGAATAACGGCCAGGTCGTAATTTTCGTTTTTTATATTCCTTATCACACGGTTTGTCGCAGGGAGAAAACGGTATACAGCAGGAATGGGACTTTCATTGTATAATGCCGTTTTTTTATTCAAACCGTCAAGACAAAGTCCCATGGCGATCAGAGAGCCGATTGCATCGCCGTCCGGGTATGCGTGAGTCGCAAGTAAAATATGGCCGCTATTTTTCAAATAACGTATTGTTTGGTTCATAATCCGCTTTTAATGCCTTTAAAACGTTATCTATATGTGATCCGTAGTCAAAAGATTCATCGTAAAAAAATTTGAGATCCGGCATATAACGCAACCCCAACTGCCGGGCAAGGCCACGTTTTACATAGCCTATCGCACTTTGAAATCCTTCTAATGCATCTTCAATGTTTTTTCTGTTGCCGGATATAACGAAGTATACCCGTGCAATTCTTAAATCTCGAGACAGTTTTACATCTGTAATGCTGATATTTTTAAGACGAGGATCTTTAACTTTTTTCAGCAATATTTCCGACAATATTTTTTGTATCTGACCGCCAACTCTATCAGATCGCGCAAACGGTTTCATAAATTTATAATCTCCATTTCACTGTCGATAATCTCGGCCAGATTCAACTCGTCTGCAAGGTTGAAAATTTTGTCTATCTTTGAGTTTATCACTTTTCGGTTGTTACCCACCAGAGCAAACCCTATCACCGCCTTTTGATAGGCGTCATTTGATTCGATCTCTGCAACCGAAACGTTAAAATTGTTGCGCAACCGACTAATGATCGATTTTACAATCTTCCTTTTGCCTTTTAAAGAACGGCAGTCATGCAATCTGAATGTGATACGCCCTAAACCCGCAACCATGTCACTTTTATTTATTCCCCGCCAAGTATATGTCTACTCTTCAAGTTCAGGTCTGATTTCCTCAAGGTAATAACATTCTATGATATCACCCACCTTGATGTCATTATATTTTTGGATACCGATGCCACATTCATAACCGCTCTGGGCTTCTTTAATATCTTCTTTGAAATGCCGGAGGGAAGAAATTTTGCCATCATAACAGACAATCCAATCCCTGAGGACACGCGCAAGCTGCCCGCGAACTATTTTTCCTTCGGTGACATAGCAACCTGCGATGGCCCCGACTTTTGGGACGTGGAACACTTCGCGGACCTCGGCTTTTCCAAGGATCCGTTCTTCAAAAGTAGACGACATCATACCGAGTATGGCATCCTTAACGTCTTTTATAACATCATAAATGACATTATAAAAACGGATGTCCACGTTTTCTTCATGGGCAAGCGCTTGAATTTTAGAAGTGGGACGGACGTTAAACCCTATAATTATGGCATCGGAAACCGTGGCCAGGGATATATCCGATTCGCTCAACGTGCCGGTAGCCGAATGGACCACGTTAATTCTGACTTCCTTGTTGGAAAGTTTTATCAAAGCCTCTTGAAGGGCTTCGATAGAACCATGGACATCGGCCTTTATGATGAGGTTTAAATCCTTAACCCGGTTTGTCTGTATCTGCTCATAAAGTTTTTCAAGGCTTAATTTACTGGTTTTTGTCAGATCTTTAGATCGTTGTTTCTGTGTTCGATGCGAACTGACCTGCCTGGCATTCTTTTCGTCTGCCAGCGCCAGCAATTCATCACCGGCATTTGGTACCCCTGAAAGCCCGATAATCTCAACCGGCATTGAAGGCCCGGCGGACGTAACCTGTACTCCCCTGTCATTGACTAGGGCTCGTATTTTGCCATAATGTACCCCACAGACCACCGGTTCATGAAGCATCAGCGTCCCCTGCTTAACCAGAACCGTAGCAACCGGGCCTCTCCCTGAATCCAGTTTTGCTTCAATCACGTAACCCATGGCAAGTCTATCCGGATTTGCTTTAAGCTCCAATAATTCCGCCTGAAGCAAAACCATTTCAATCAGATCATCAATTCCCTGTTTCTTCTTGGCAGAAACCCGGACAAAGATCGTATCCCCTCCCCAATCCTCAGGCACAAGACCTGCCTCTGCAAGTTCACGCTGAACACGCGCAGGGTCAGCATTGTCTTTGTCTATTTTATTAATTGCTACGATGATCGGGACGTTTGCAGCCTTGGAGTGGTTTATGGCCTCAATGGTCTGCGGCATGACACCATCATCGGCAGCAACAACCAGAATTACCAAATCCGTGACCCTGGCACCTCGGGCACGCATTTCAGTAAATGCCTCATGGCCCGGCGTATCCAGAAATACAACCTGGCCTTTATCCGTGGATACATGATAAGCACCGATGTGTTGCGTAATTCCTCCGGCTTCATTTTCCGTGACTTTGGTTTTTCTTATCACATCAAGAAGAGATGTTTTCCCATGATCCACATGTCCCATAATCGTTACCACCGGCGGCCTGGCGATGAGCTTATCCGGATCATCCTTTTCCATCTTTAAGATATCTTCTTCTTCAAAAGAGGCTTTTTCCAGTTCATAATCGAATTCAGCAGCCACAAGAACGGCGGTATCAAAATCTATGGTCTGGTTAACGGTTGCCATAACCCCTAACGCCATCAGCTTTTTGATCATTTCTCCGGCTTTAATTCCCATTCGTTTTGCCAGCTCGGACAGAGCAATGGCTTCATCAATTTTTATTCTACGCTTTATGGCTTTAGGGGTAGTTATCAGAGGTTTTTGTTGTACAGGGGCGGTTTTAGCCTTTGCAGGCTTTCGGCTCTTACGGGTGCGATGCCCCTTATAAAGGTCGGCTCCCTCAACCACCTCTTTTTTCCGGAAGGAAATTTTCTTTTTGAAAAACTTTCTATCCCTTACCGGCTCGTCGATGTCTTTTGCCCATTTTTTCTTTTTCTTTTTTTCTTTTACCGGCGCTTCTTGCAGGTCTGGTTTTCTTTCAGGTGCCTTTTTTCCCGGTGTCGGTAATTTTTCAATTTCTGTTTCGGGTATGTGAACCCGGTCTTTTTCGATCACGGGCGCTTGTTTCTCAGGAGCGGGGGATACGGGCAGTTTGATAATCCTTGCCGGAACTTCTTTTTTAATCTTTTTGGTGACTTTTTTCTTTTTTAATTTCTTTGAAGTGACCGGTTTCTCGACTTTATCTTTTTCTTTTGAAACAATGGGTTCAACGGCGCCTCCAGATGTGTCCACCTTGCTTGACGTGTCTTTTTCTTCAACCTTTTTTTCTTTGGCAACGCTTTCAGGAACATCTTTCCCGGAAGGTTCCTCCGGTTCTTTTTCCCGAGGAATTTCTCTATCTTTAATAGTTTTTTCAGACGGTTGATCAGCAACTGTTGCCTTTTCGGGATGCTGCTCCGGCTCAATAGCCGTCTCTGACCGAACCGGCATTTGCGGCACACGTTTTTTCCGCCTTCGGATAATCGAGGGCTTTATTCGCGTTTCCTCAACCTCTTTTTTGGGTGATCCAAGTATATTATTTTTTATCCTGGTCACATCTTCATCATCCAGAGAACTCATATGGCTTTTTACATAAATATCCATATTCCGTATCTTTTCAACCAGTTCCTTATTTGTTACGTTAAGATCTCTGGCAAGTTCATATATTCTGATCTTTGCCATCCATCCCCCCTGAATTCGGTTATTACCGAATTTTTGTTTATATATATATTCTCAGTATGTTAATTTGGCCGAATTGAAAAACCCACCCGGCCGGAATATTTGTCTATCCGGTATCTTTTGCAGAATTATCAACTGACGGCCACTGGCCGGACGGCTGTTCATCTGTATCTGAATTTCCTTTTAAGACTTCCTGAACGTCCGAATCCTGTGCAGTCTCATGGGTATCCGCTTCAACATCCGGTACGTCTTCTTCAGATATTTCGTCGATGGTTTCCTGGGTTAAGACCTCCTGACCGTCCGAATCCTCTGCAGTCTCATGGGTGTCCGATTCCGCATCCGTCAAAGCTGCTTTCGATATTTCATCCATTCGCTCTCCGTTTGCCATATAGTTTTTTGCAGTTTCGATGAGCTGCATGGCTTTTTCTTCGGCAATGCCTCTGATCTGAATCAGATCTTTTGCCGAGGCATGGCTGAGTTCCTCAGCAGAAAAAAATCCCTTCTCATACAAAGCATCCGCCATGCTGATTCCAACGCCCGGCAATGAAACCAAAGAGTTGTAGCCGTCTTGCATGGTCTTACTGTATCGTGTTTCACTAATCACATCAAGATGCCATTTTGTAAGTTTTGAAGCCAAACGAACATTTTGCCCTTTTTTTCCGATGGCAATCGAAAGAAATTCGTCAGGTACGATGACTTCCATGGATTGATTCTCTTCATCAATAATAACTCTGGATATTTCAGCAGGTGCAAGTGCATTGCATACAAATTTTGCCGGGTCAATATGCCAGGATATAATATCTATTTTTTCACCTCTCAGTTCCTGAACAACATTCTGTACACGACTCCCTTTCATTCCCACACAGGCCCCAACCGGGTCAATATCAGAATCGTTTGAAGTCACGGCAAATTTTGCGCGGACTCCGGGTTCACGGACTGCCCCCATAATTGTCACGATGCCTTCGCTGATTTCCGGAACTTCTGTTTTGAAAAGACAAATCAGAAAATCAGGATGTGTTCTTGAAAGAATGATTTGCGGACCACGAGTTTCATGAAGTACTTCCATTATATATGCTCGGATACGATCCCCCCGTCGATACGATTCCTTGGGGACCTGCTCTCGTGAGGGGAGTATACCTTCGGTCTGACCGAGATTAACAATAATGTCGTTATGGTCAAAACGCTGTACAATTCCGTTTATAATTTCACCTTTCCGACCGATAAAACTCGAATAAACAGCATCCCTTTCCGCGTCTTTCATTTTCTGTATAATGACCTGTTTGGCCGACTGTGCGGCGATGCGCCCAAAAGTGGACGTATCCATTTTTGAGCCCAGGCTGTCACCGATTTCGCACTCCGAATCCAACTTGCGCCCTTCTTCAAGGCTTATTTGGATGTCAGGCTCTGTAATCTCTTCACTCACATCTTTAAATTGAAATACTTCAATTTCACCAGTTGCGTCATTGTATTGGACTTCAATATCGACCTTGGTCCCAAACTTTTTTCTCGCGGCAGATTCCAGAGCTTCCTCAACTGCTTTGATCAGCACCTCGCGATTAATGCCTTTGTCTCGGCTAACCTGGTCAATAACACGTTTTATATCTGCTATAAACATTGGTTTTTCCTTGTTATACTCTAAATACCAACTTTTTTTCGAATGATATTCTAATTGCTCAATTAATTACAGGCCCGGCCTAATCAGTAAGTCGCGCCGTAATAATTTCCTGATAAGGAATATATGCTGTTTTGCCATCGATCGATAGTTTTACCATCTCTTCAGATATGCCCATAAGCACACCCTTAAAATTTTTTTGGCCCTCAACAGATTGAGCGGTCCTAATTTTTACACGGCTTCCTTTGAATCTGTCAAAGTCAAGCCTTTTCCCCAAAGGCCGATTGGGTCCCGGTGATGAAACCTCCAAACGGTATGGACCGGTATTTTCAAGATAGACATCCAAAAGATCGCTCGATTGGCGGCTTATACGGACACAATCATCGAGGGTAACTCCCCCGGGTCTGTCTATAAAAAGGCGGAGCATCCTCCCGCCTGCTTCCCGTTGATATTCAAGGTGGACCAACTCCACCCCCTCGCTTTCACACAGCGGTTCTATTAAATCTCGTGCCTGTTCAACAATTTTTTCTATATTTCCGGGAGCCGGTTTTTTGGGTCTCCGGGTCTTGACTCTGGACTTTGGTCTTTTATGTATTTTTTTTCTTTGACCTTCCATAAAAAATAAAAACGGGCTGTCGCCCGTTTCTTCTAATACAAGTAGATCTTTTAGTGGATCGAGAGATGTTATCTGTTCATGTAAATAACCATAAGGGAAAAATTAACTCCAAACCACACATACCTAGTCAAAATCTACACTTAGATAAGAGACCCTTGAAAAATATCCCATTTTTTCCAATTCCTTTTCTGAATCCTCCTAGAAGCGAAAACACGCTTCAAAGGTCTCATAACCTTTATAACAAACAAGGCGAACATCCAATGGAGCGGGCAACGAGATTTGAACTCGCGACTCCAAGCTTGGGAAGCTTGTACTCTACCACTGAGTTATGCCCGCACATGAATTGTTGAAAGATATATAAAAAAAAGTCACTTGTCAATATAATTCAATAATAAAATTTGGATTAGCTGATAAGATCGCGTATGCTTTTAAGTTCATTGCGTATTTCATCGAGTGTGCTGATTGAAGATTTTTCTTTTTTTTCGGCCGGTTTCATCTTTAAATGTTGCCTGGCTCCCTGAATCGTGAATTTCTTATCATACAAAAGATGTTTTATCTTTAGAATCAACTCAATGTCATTTTTTCTATACAGCCTCTGGCCGGAAGAGGACCGTTTGGGATTTATCTTCTTGAACTCAGCCTCCCAGAACCTCAAAACATATGCCGGCACCTCAACAATTGCACTTACTTCTCCAACCTTGAAGTAAAGCTTATCCGGCAGCTCTTTTTGATAAGACGTGTCGTTTTCCATTTTTTAACCTACAGCTTTTAAAAGGTTGGCAACAGGTGCATCCTTTAAAACAAGTCGATCTATGCCCAGAGTTAATAATTTGAAAAAGCTGACGGGTTACGGGTTAAACGGTCGGGAGGGTTGCATCGAATTTTTCTACCAGCCTGTCCGAAATGCTTTTATGAAGATCGTTTGTCCGCTTGTCTTCCAAGGTTTCACCGGAAGATCTGTAGGTTATTCTAAATGAGATGCTTTTTCTCCCTGCAGGAATAGGACCTCCTTCAAAAACATCAAACAGATGTAGGCTTTCCACCAGCTCTTCATTTAAATCCATAACGCTTTGCAGGATATTGTTCACTTCAATATCCTTATTAACAATCAACGTAATATCCCTTGACGTGGCCGGGAACTTCGGAATTGGCGATACGGATTTAGTATCCGGTATATAATTTATAAGTTTATCAAAATTTAATTCAAAAATAAAGGCCGTTTGTTTTAAATCATAATTGCTTAGCACGTTGGGATGTAATTCTCCGACAAGTCCCATAAACTCGTTTTTAATATTAATCTGGGCTGTAAATCCGGGTCTTGTATAAAAACAGGATGCCGGCGGCATGCGGGTAAAGGTTGTGCGACCGATTCTTAAGTTTGCTAAAAGTTCTTCAATCACCCCTTTTAAATCATAAAAATCACAATCGATCTCCTTGGAAAACCAGACTGCATCCACCCTTTTTCCAGTCCAGAGGCCTGCCAGCATTTCAACCTCATCGGGAAGGCTGTCCTTTTGCCCTGTGTCAAAAAAGACATTGCCGATCTCAAACAGCTTAAGGTTTCTGTTTTGAACCGATATATTGTACTTCATTGTTTCAAGAAGACCGGGTATAAGAGAGGTTCTCATTACCGACTGATCTTCAGACAGAGGATTTAACACATGCAGGACCTGTCTTTTTTTGTCGTCCGGTTCAAGATTGAGCCGGTCACATGACAACCTGCTGGTAAAACTATAATTTATTGCTTCACTGCATCCCATCCCCGTCATCAGGCATTTAATGCGATTCCGCAATTCGATTTTTTTTGGCGGCTGCCTGCCTTCAGCAGGTATGAGCGGGAAGGTTGTTTTGATGTTATTGTAACCGAATAGACGTGCAATTTCTTCGGTAATGTCTTCAAATCGGGTTACATCGACCCTGCAGGATGGCGGAATAACCTGTAGCCTGTCATTGCCGGTCTTATTCACTTGACAGTCAATGGATTTCAAGTGAGTTGCAACATCATTGATATCCAAGCAAGTGCCCAGTCGGCGATTTAACGCCGTAACGCTAACATCGATTACGTTGTCGGTGAACGGGTTTGGGTAGGCATCGATTGTCCCCTTAATCAGTTTACCCCCACCGATTTCAGCAATGAGCTGGGTTGCTCGATTTAATGCGGTAAGGGTTCCATTGGGATCCACGCCCCGTTCGAAACGGTGTGAAGCATCTGTAATTAAGCCTGTTTTTTTTGAAGTCTTTCGGATGCAAACCGGATCAAAGTATGCGCTTTCAAGAAGAACCTTTGTTGTGGTGGCTTCGATTTCGGAATTCAGCCCTCCCATAACCCCCGCAAGGGCCACCGGTTTCTCACCGTCACAAATCATAAGCATTTCCGGGTCAAGGCGGCGTTCTTTGCCATCAAGAGTGATAAAGACTTCGCCTTCCCTGGCCGCGCGCACCACAATCCGGTTTTCGGCAAGACGGTCAAAGTCGAAGGCATGAAGCGGTTGGCCGGTTTCCATCATTACAAAATTGGTTATATCCACAATATTGTTTATGGGTTTCAATCCTACTGAAATCAAACGGTCCTGAAGCCAGAAAGGAGAGGGCCCAACCGTAATGTCGAAAACAAGGCTGGCGGCATATCTTGGACAAAGTTCAGGGGCCATTATGGTTATTGATGTATAGTCTGAAATGTCATCAAAGGATTCCGGAAGGAAAATTTCAGGGTAGGTCACCTTTTTTTTATGAAATGCGGCAACTTCGCGAGCCGTTCCAATAATACTGAGGCAATCCGGTCTGTTTGGAGTCAGGTCAATTTCAAGAACCGGGTCTGACAATCCAAGGGCCTTTTTAAGGGAGGATCCCACTGAATAGTCTCGGCCAAGTTCCATGATGCCGTCACTATCGGCGCTAAGTCCAAGTTCCATCTCGCTGCAGAGCATTCCTTCTGAAATCTCTCCACGGATGATACTTTTTTCAAGGATGGTTCCTTTCGGGAAACAGGTGCCGGGCATGGCGCAGGGTGCAAGCATATCATTTTTGACATTGGGGGCGCCGCAAACAACAGTGAGTATACGGTCACCGATATCAACTCTGCAGAGTTTCAATTTTTCGGCATTGGGATGAGGGGCAATCTTGGATAACCGACCGATGACAACACGGTTTAAATAATCATAACGGTCTGAAACCGCTTCAACTTCAAGACCGGCCATGGTGAGAGCATCGGCCAAATCGCTAACATTTATATCAACCTCTATGTATTGTTTTAACCAGCTTAAACTGATCTTCATGTTAAAACTGCCTTAAAAATCTTAGCTCATTTTCAAAATACTTACGAATGTCATCAATTCCGTATTTCAGCATGGCAATTCGCTCCACGCCCATCCCGAAAGCAAAACCCGTATAACAGGTGGTATCGTATCCAACCTTTTCAAACACTGCGGGGTGAACCATGCCGGCGCCGATAACTTCAAGCCATCCGGTATGTGAGCATACTCTGCATCCCTTCCCCTTACACATAACACATCGAATATCTACTTCCGCGCTCGGTTCTGTAAAAGGAAAGAAGCTGGGCCGAAATCTAAGACTGGTCTCCGGGTCAAATATCTGGTGAACAAATGTGGTCAAAACTCCCTTAAGGTCACCGAATGATACATTTTCATCCACCAGAAGCCCTTCGACCTGGTGAAACATGGGCGTGTGGGTTAAATCGGAGTCACATCGGTATACCTTTCCGGGTGCTATAATTCTTACCGGAGGGTTTTGCTTTTCCATAATTCGGGGCTGAGCAGGAGACGTATGCGTACGAAGGACAATGTTATCTGATATATAAAATGTGTCCTGCATATCTCTTGCAGGGTGATTTTTAGGGATATTAAGGGCTTCAAAGTTGTAATAATCTGTTTCAACCTCAGGCCCTTCCGCAACATCAAACCCCAGTCGTATAAAAATATCGCATATTTGTTGAGTAATCTGGGTAATCGGGTGCAACGATCCTCGACGGACGACTCTTCCGGGCAGCGAAACATCAATCCGGTTTTCTGTTTCATAAGACAGAGTTTCAAGTCGCTTTAAGGCGTTTTTGAATGACTCATCAAGGATTTTTTTGGTTTGGTTTGCCTTTTTTCCTGCTTCTGGCCTGCTTTGCTTTGGCAAGCTTGAAATGTTTCTCAAATATTGAGTCACTGCGCCCTTTCGACCCAAATATTTAACCGAAAGGGCTTTGATGCTTTCACTGTCAGAAGCAGCTGCAAGTTCCTTCAGAGCTTTTTTTTTAATCTGTTCTATGGTTTTTTCCAATTGGGGCGAAGTCCTAAGTTCTTGAGCTGTTATATTTCAGAAACATTGGGTTAGAGCTGTTGGGCCGCTAAATTTGCAATTTGAGCGAATCCCGATGGATCAGATATTGCCAATTCAGCCAGAACTTTTCGGTCCAGATTAATACCGGCACGTTTTAATCCGTGTATAAATTTACTGTAAGATAGGTTGTTCATTCGTGCCGCTGCATTAAGTCTTGTGATCCAGAGTCTTCGAAAATCGCGCTTGCGTGCCTTACGATCTCGATACGCATACATAAGTGCCTTATCCACAGCATCAGCTGCAGTACGAAATAGTTTGCTGCGGCCTCCACGATGCCCTTTCGCCAACTTCAAAATTTTTTTTCGACGTCTTTTTGCTTTAAAACCTCTTTTGACTCGCATAAATCTTCTCCTAAATATTCTGATTCAGTAATTCGTTATCGTATGCTCAATATCGGTACGGCTGTCATCCGTCAGGCAGGGCCGGGTACACTCTGAGAGACTTTGGTTAACCAAGAAAAACGGATTAAACCGGATATGCAAAATTAAACGTTTTTCAAAGGTATCTTTGGCAGCACTGAAATTTTCACTCCAAAAAAATTATGACTACCACAACTCTAAGCATAAATCCACTATCCATTGGGAAGAAGCAGGCTGACCATCTTTTTATCGGATTTTTTGATGAGTTGACTCTGCCGTAACGAACGTTTTCGTTTGGTGGTTTTCTTTGTTAGAATATGATTTGCATGTGATTTTGCAAAGACGAATTTTCCTGTACCTGTTTTTTTAAAGCGCTTTGCAGCTGCTCTATTTGTTTTAATTTTTGGCATGATATTTTCTCCGTTATTTAAAACATAGATGGCGTGAGCAACAGATATAGACAAGCCCACGCCATCTTTATGAAAGAATAAGTAAAAATACTTCTCTTAATTAATTGAGTTGGTTTAAATCCTCAGCGTTATCGAGAGATTATCACCCAAGTAATTATGATTAATTCATAAAAATCGAATTTGTCGGCAGTGTTTGAACAAATTATTTTGTTGATTGTTTCGGCGATAGGACCATAATCATTGTGCGGCCTTCAAATTTGGGCGGTTGTTCAACCGATGAAATTTCTTCAGTTTCCTTAATAACCCTTTCGAGCAGCTCCCGACCCAACTGAGAAAGCGTAATCTCACGTCCTCTGAAAATAACGGTTACCTTAACCTTGTCCTTTCTTTCAATGAACTTTTTGATATGATTCACTTTGGTCTTAAGATCGTGTTCACCGGTTTTTGGGCGTAACTTTATTTCCTTTAGCTGAAAGGTCGTCTGCTTCTTTTTTGCTTCCTGTCTCTTTTTGGTCAGTTCATATTTATACCGTCCATAATCCATTATTTTGCAGACAGGAGGATTGGCGTTGGGGGAAATTTCCACCAGGTCAAGACCAAAATCATTCGCAACAGCAATTGCTTTGTAAGTAGGAATAACTCCGATCTGATTGCCGTCAGGATCTATTACCCGGACCTCTTTTGCTCTTATGTTTCTATTAATATTAATTCTGCTTGATCTGTTCGTCCTATTTGTACGTCTTGGTATAGCTATGCCTTCACCTCCTGAGCCGTAAATTTTTGCCAGTACTTCCATCCAATATGGAATTACCGAGTTCCCTATTGGTGCGTATCCATATCGTGAACCATCAACCCAAATTGAATCTTGAAATATATAACAATATTAATAAATGCAAGGAAAAAATGCAAGTGAATAAATCCGGATATAAAATCACAGAACCCTGTTATGCAACGTCCGGTAACGGACTTAAAAAAAGAAGTTCCTCTTATGGTTAAGATCCATTGTCCGTATAATTATCAAGATGGTTTTACCGGCTGAGCGTATATCCGGCGAGGAGGCTTCCCCTCCAGTAAGCATTTTTTGGATTTTTAAAAAATGCCTTGAAGAGTTCCAGACTCTCTTTGCGCAAAATGTTCGGCACAATAGAAATCCCACTATCTTTATAAAGCGGGGTCAGTTTGGTCAAATCACAGCTTGTGCCTCCCCCCATTATATCTTCATAAGCATAAACGATTTCGCTGATACCGCTTAAAATCATCGCGCCCAGACACATTATACAGGGTTCCATGGTTGTAAAAAGAACGATTCTATTTTTTCGGGGATCTATTTTTAAATCGGTTAGTTGCTTTAATACTATGATCTCGGCATGGTCAATTTCATTTGGAAAATTTCCTGATGTACCTTTTCGATAACCGGTTGCCAAAATTTTTTCCCCATGTACAATGATACAGCCTACCGGGAATTCCCCCGCAGACAGAGCTTTTCTCGCCTGTACCAGTGCCTTACCCATGAAGTATTTATAATCCACGTGGTTCTCTGAGTTTTTTTGCAACTTCTTAATAAGTTCTGTTTATGAAATCATCATATTGACCCGTAGATTCCAAGTATTATTCCTTTAAAACCAATGCTACAATTTGCATGTACTGTCATCGCACATACAGCTTCCATCCACCTCAAAAGCATAAATAATTTTAGATTCCATTTCAACCTGTTTGGGTGAGATAGGATCAAAATGTATATTGGCAATCTTGTCCATGAGATCAACTTTATCAGGTATGGATTCAAGGCCCATTGACATGATCTTGCCGCTCGATCCATCGAGAAGATCTGCATCCTCACCGTTTGTTACAACAACTATCGGCACTTGATAAGGGGCTACGAGTCTTGAGGCAGCCAACGCGGGACGATGGCGAGTAACCAGAGAACCGGGGCCATATTTAAGAATAATACAAATTTTGCCTGCAAGCATAATGGTATAATCTATAGTTAAAACAGCGTTCTTGTCAGCGGCTGTTATAAAAAGTTTACGGCGGGGTTCGATCTGTTTTTTAAGATATCCTTTATGTTCCACAAGAAGGCGAGCCAGCTCCTGTCTGTATCTTTCGTCATGGGTGTCCTCGATGGTTTCACCGGTAATATAATCGACCAATTCCCCGAGTATGAGATGATGGCTTTGTGTATTGTTCAACTTTCTCAAATCGTTATGATCCTGATATCCTTTAAGTTATGGAGATTTAACCTCCGGTTGTCTCAACTTCCGAACCGGAAGATACTCTGTCAGAAAACAGATAACATTCAATTGAATTTAGTAAAAACATAAAACAAGATCTTCAGGATGTAAAGTTTCAAATATTGCTTTACAATTTATTAGTCCTGTGAATAATTGTCATCATATGAATATTCGTGAAGAATTTGAAAAACGTGAAAAGGGCTTTATATCTCCGTTCGGATGTTTAAGCGCCAGATCCCGGGGACGTATGAGAAAGGAACCTCCTTGTCCTATCCGAACCGCTTTCCAGGTGGACAGAGACCGGATTGTATATTCCAATGCCTTCAGACGGTTAAAGTATAAAACTCAGGTTTTTTTGTCTCCTTTGGGCGACGAGTATCGAACCCGCCTTACTCATACACTCGAAGTGTCAGAAATAGCAAGAACAATAGCAAGAGCCATGCGTCTTAACGAGGATCTGACCGAGGCCATAGCCCTGGGCCATGACTTGGGTCATACCCCCTTTGGTCATGGCGGTGAGACAATTCTCAAAGAAATATATTCTCCGGATTTCACACATAAAGAACAGAGCCTGCGTGTTGTCGATGTTCTGGAAAACAACGGCAAGGGGTTAAATCTCACCTATGAGGTTCGAGACGGAATTTTAAAGCATTCCAAGGGGTATGGAAAAATTATTCCGGATGACCCGGACGAACGGGCCTTTACGATTGAGGGGAATGTCGTCCGTATCGCCGACATTATGGCATATCTTAATCATGATTTGGATGACGCCATCCGAAGCGGTGTGATCAGTAGAAATCAAGTTCCTGATTCATGTGTTAAAATTCTTGGACGTACGCATTCCGAACGCGCAAACACCATGATGAAGGATCTTGTATTTTCAACGACGGTTCGTGAGGGTAAATTATGTCTGCAAATGAGCGATAAAGTTTATTCCAGCATGACCGAACTCAGGGAATTCCTTTATGAAAATGTGTATCGTTCACCAGAGGTCCATGGAGAATTCATCAAGGCCAAAAAGATTTTGTCGGAACTTTACACATGTTGTTTGGAAAACAAAAAAATTTTTCAAAAAGAACTTAAAGCCATGCAGATGGAAGCATGCTATCGTGATGACCAACCTCCCGAGAGGATTGTTTGTGATTTTATTGCAAGTATGACAGATCGATACGCTCTCGATCTTTACGCAAAAATCTTTTTCCCTTCGCCTCAGTTTTGAGGGGTTTATAAAAGATTTTTTAGCAATGCGTCAATGTTGGCTTGAACCATTTTTATGCTTGACAATTTTGCGATGTCCCCATGAAATCACAAGAAAGTATACTGCAAATGCTGCCGAAAATCGATGGCAAAACCTATGCGGCTTTTTTAGAGCAGTTAAAAATAATTTATTCAGCTATGGATAAAAAATATCAACACGCTGCAGATTATTATAATTTTCATTGTACGGGCTGCGATGACAGTTGCTGTTATACCCGCTTCTATCATCATACCCTTTTGGAATATCTTTATATCATGGAAGGGTACCATACCCTTGTTAATGAACAGAAGGTCCAGGTGACGCACAGGGCTTTGGAAGTTTGCCGAAAAACCCGTGAGGCCGACGAAAAAGGGGTTCCTGTCAAATTGATGTGCCCCCTTAATGTTAACACTCTGTGTCTGCTTTATGCGTATCGGCCAATGATATGCAGACTGCATGGTATCCCCCACGTCCTTCAGAGACCGGGTCAGGGGGTGTTGTATTCCGAGGGGTGCGAGGTTTTTACCAAACAGTGCCAAGGAAAAGAGCGCTTGGAATTTGACCGCACCCCCTTTTATATAAAAATGGCCGAATTGGAAAAAGAACTGAGACAGGCGGTCGGTATGAGACAAAAGATAAAAATGACCGTGGCGCAGATGGTAACAACCTTTTAATGCCTTATGAAATATATAGAAATAAAAGATATAGACAAACTGCCCGGAAAAAGACTTAAAGAGGGAGATATTTTTAATTTTCGATGTTATCCGGGCATTGCCTGTTTTAATCGATGTTGCCGCAACCTTAATCTTTTTTTATATCCTTACGATGTTGTCCGGCTGAAAAACAGGCTTCAAATCTCTACGGACAAATTTATTGATCAATATGTGGATATTGTGATGAGATCTTCTAATTTTTTCCCGGAAGTGCTTCTTCGGATGACTGAAAACAAAGAAAGGACCTGTCCGTTTCTAGTGGAATCGGGCTGCTCGATTTATCCTGACCGTCCGGACACCTGCCGCACCTTTCCTATTGAACAGGGTGTTTTTTATGATACCCGCCATCAAAAAACAGAACTCATTCATTTTTTCAGACCGCCTGAGTTCTGTCTGGGTCAGCACGAAAAAAAAACCTGGACACTCCGAACATGGTCAAAGGACCAGGATACGGCGGTGTACAATAAAATGACCCTGCTCTGGTCAGAGGTAAAACGTCTGTTTCAAATCGATCCCTGGGGGTCTGAGGGGCCGGAAGGCCCCAGGGCCAAAATGGCCTTTATGGCAACTTATAATATAGATCAATTTCGTGAGTTTTTATTTAACAGTACATTTTTAAAACGATACAAGGTAAAGTCCGCGTTGTTAAAAAAAATCCGGACGGATGATGTGGCATTGCTTAAGTTTGGTTTTGATTGGGTCAAATTTTACATCTGGGGGATTAAAACTAAATTTTTCAGACTGAGATAGCGAACATATACACGTATCGTCTTCCGAATTGATAACATCTCATTTCATCTGCTTAAAAAAATCTGTATAGCTGAACCCAAAACCCCATGTCTTTTCTCCGCGGATCCTTTTTTCCGGCGATTCGGTTTCAGGCCATCAGAGGTTCCGGTAAACGGGTCACCGTTTGAATGTTGGATAAGAAAATGAGAAGATTTCTATTTATTTTGATTGTTTGTCTTCCTGCAACGGGCTGGAGTGCTCATCTTCATTATGCGCTTGGGGTTCAGATAACCCCCCATGAACGAAAAATCACCGGCACGGCCCGTATTAAAGCGCATGCCGATATGAATATTAATTTAAGTGTTCATAATCTGCGTCTACTGGCCGTGGATGGGGTCGCTAATATTACCACCGCCGATGACAGCATTAATCTGTCCGTACAGCCCGGCAAAGAAACAATTATCAGTTATGAGGCCCTGTTCGATCAAAAGGGTGCCAATTTCATTGACAAAGACCATGTGTTTTTAATGGACAACTGGTATCCGCGTCCGAACGTTCTGGTTGAGTATGATCTTTCCGTAACCTTACCGGAAAATTTTATGGCAACTTCGGAATCTGAATCCGTAGTCATCCAAAAATATGGCAAAATAAAACGGTTTGATTTTAAATTCAATCACCCATTGGACAGTTTGCATCTGGCGGCTTCAAACCGGTATGTTCTGCAAAAAGACCATTATAACAATATCGTTATAGAATCTTATTTTTTCAAAGAAGATGCTCAGCTTGCAGATCCGTATATTGCGTATACTAAAAAATATCTGGCAATGTACGAGACCATGCTTACCCACTATCCATACCAGCGTTTTGCTATTGTAGAAAATATATTTCCCACAGGCTATTCAATGCCGACGTTTTCTCTGATCGGTCAGCAGGTGGTGAAGTTGCCATTTATTGTCAAGACATCTTTGGGACATGAAATTTTGCACCAATGGTTTGGAAATTTTATTTTTATCGATGTTGCATCCGGAAATTGGGCGGAAGGACTCACCACTTATCTGGCGGATCATCATTATGCCGCTCTGGACGGCAAAGACGCAGCGTATCGCAAACAAATCCTGTTGGATTACGATGCCTATGTAACTGCCGGTAAGACCATATCCGTGAGTGATTTTTTCAGCAGACGAACCAAAGCCCATGATGTAATAGGCTACGGAAAATCAGCAATGGTCTTTCACGGATTACGAGAAATCTATGGTAATGAGTTGTTTTTTTCAGCCATACGGGAGTTCCTCCATGACAATAGCTTTCGCAAAGCTTCATGGAACGATGTACAGCGGGCTTTTGAAAAAATAACCGGAAAAAAATTAGAATCATACTTCGGATACTGGCTCGGCCGCAAAGACATCCCTCGACTTGAGGTAAAAAATGCCAAGTTGCGTGTCCAGCAGGGACAACTTCGGTTAAATTTCGAACTGTTGCAAAAAAAAGAAGCTTATCCGCTGGTTATCCCCGTATCCTTGCACACCCACACGGGCAAACGCATGCGGTTCGTGCATATGCAAAAATCTAAAGAACAGATCAGTCTTTTTATGGATGAGATGCCCGATAAAGTGGTCATTGATGAAAACTATACAATGATGCGGCATTTAGCACCTGAAGAAATTCCCCCGGTTCTGGCAGCCATTATGGGCAAACAACAGCTGATTGTGGTTGTTTCATCCGGACAGCGGCGCATATATCAACCGATTATTGACGCTCTTGGAGTTGAAAATATGAGGTATGTACCTCCGGATACCCTCTCATTTCGTGATATCGAAGAAAATTCATTGCTGATTGTGGGGTTTAATAATCCTGCGGTAAATATGCTGTTCGGAAAACAGGCGGTTCCAAAAGAGGGCGTGCGTATAAAAGTTTATAAAAATCCATACAACGTAGCGGAACGCATAGCTTTGTTACATAGCAAAAACAAGACAGAAGCTCAGGCGGTTCAACGCAAAATACCGCATTACGGCAAATACACGGAACTGGCGTTTAACGGCGGGCGGAACACCTGCAAAACTACCGCCCAATCCGATAATGGTATCCCGGTGCTGTCGCGTCCGTCGACCCGAGTTCTAACACCCGACAGGCTTACAACTTTAGATCATATTTTTCCATATCTTACAGCATCCCGTATTATTTACATAGGGGAACGGCACGACCGGTTCGCCCACCATATTAATCAGTTGCAGCTCATTAAAAAGATACGCAACGCCGGATGTACCTTTGCTGTGGGTATGGAAATGTTCCAGAAGCCTTTTCAACCGGTGGTAAATGACTACCTGGCCGGGAGGATTGATGAGCGTACCTTTTTGAAAAAGACCGAATATTTCAGCACGTGGCGGTACGATTACAATTTGTATAAACCGATTATCGATTATCTCAAACAGGAAAACTTATCCCTTGTGGCCCTCAACATCCACGGTGAGATCAGCCGTAAAGTTGCCCGTGACGGCATATACAGTCTGTCGGATAATGAGAAAAAACAGCTTCCCGGTTCAATGGATTTTTCAAATGAACGTTACAGGAAAGATTTGAAGGAGGTGTTTTCGTTGCATGAGGAACAAGGGGAGTTAAAAGATTTTAATTATTTTTACCAGGCACAAATTTTGTGGGATGAAGTCATGGCGGAATCCGCCCGGAAATTTTTAATAGAAAATCCTGAATGCAAACTGGTGATACTGGCGGGAAATGGTCATGTTAGACATAAATATGGGATCCCTGACCGTCTGTACCGGAGAAACCACGAGAAGTTTACGGTGGTTGTGCAGGAGGAGGAAATTGAAGACGGAATTGCCGATTATGTCCTGCTTACCGAAAAATTAGAGGGAAAAAAATCCCCTCGATTGGGGGTGATGGTCGAAGAAAAAGATAAAGGCCTTGAAGTTACGCGGGTGGGTCATAACAGTCCCGCCAAGAAAGCAGGATTGCAGGCGGGTGATGTTATTCGAATGCTTGCAGGCCAGTCCATAACAACGACTGCCGACTTAAAATTGGCGCTGTTTTACAGCAACGTCGGAAGCAAGGTCAAGATTCGGATTCAAAGGGCCGGTAACACGCTGGATAAAGAGATTGAACTGTTCCATCCTTCCTTCAGAGAAAAATAACCGGGTTTGCATTTTACATATACAATAGCTGGGGGCGTGAAGCGGAAAATACTACTACATATCGTAATTCTCCTTGAAAAATTTTTTTGTTTAATATAAAGGAGTAATATTGTCCATAACTGGTATCTATCCATAAATGGCCTTTTTACTCAATCTCTGCGGTATGTTTAAAAAAATAATCCTTGGAATATTAAATCTATACCTGTGGTTATTTTTTCACATACCCTTATCTTGAACAAAAATCCTCATTTGTGGATGGAAACTAACTATAAAAAAGGAGGAATATAATGAGAGTTATCGCGAGTGCGAATCAAAAAGGAGGATGCGGCAAAACAACAACAGCCATTAACCTTTCATCTTCGTTGTCGTTAAAAGGACAGAAGGTGTTGCTTATTGATTTTGATCCCCAGGCTCACGCAACCATGGGATTGAACATAACGCCTTCCGATCTTGAGAAAAGCATTTATGATGTGATAACACCGAAAGAAAATGAATCGTTAGGGATTAAGGATATTTTAGTTCCGATTAAAGACAATTTTGACCTTGCTCCCTCAAGCGTGATTCTCAGCGCGGTGGAACAAGAGCTTTCAGCAATGGAGGGCAGGGAAGACAGGCTTTTGAACGCGATTCAGGCACTCAAAGAACCCTATGATTATATTATAATTGATTGTCCCCCAAGCATTGGGCATCTTTGCTTTAATGCCCTTCGTGCCTGCGAGGAGGTGATTATCCCCATCGATACGAGCCTTTTTTCTCTTCGGGGGGTTGCCAAACTCTTAGAAATCATCATTCTGCTTAAGGACAAAGTGGGTCATGATGTTAAATCTCGTGCGCTTATCACCATGTTTGATCGAAGGACGCGCTACTCCAGGATTGTTTTAGAAAAGGTTAAAGCGGAATTTGGGAACAATGTCTTTGATACGGTAATTCGTTACAATATCCGGCTCAGGGAAACAGCAGATTATGGCTTGCCTGTCGGGGATTATGATAAACATTCCATTGGTCACAGGGATTACGAAAATTTGGCCGACGAGGTTATTCGCTCACAGGCGGTCAAGACACACCCGGACTTCAGTACCGTGAACATGACACAAAATATCTTACAGAAGACAGAGGAATATATTGATATGTCCGTGAAATCACCTGTGATTAAGCAGCCGCTCTCTGAGGTGGAGGAATTTTCCACTTATTCTCCTCAATCCAATTATTCGCAGATGGTTGAAGCCATCGCTACCAAATCTACAGATTTTTTCTTAAACGATGAGGATGAATAAAAAGGAAATAAATAATATTCTAACCTGGACAAGCCGGAGCCAAATAGGATTTTTTAATGAATAGATACTGGATACCGGATACTGGATTACATAAGGATTGCTTGATTTTTTACGGGTCAGCATCCAGAAACCGGGATCAAGCATCTTTACCATAGAAGTAAGATATGGAATAATAAAAAAGTGGTGCCGCAAAAAGCACAAAATTCACAACTAAGGAACTCAATGAAACAGGGGGGGAGGCCGCATTTTCAATGGAAAAAATAAGTCCGGAAAGAGGGATGAAAGATAAAAGGGGCTTGGAGAACATCTCTAACTTATTTTTATCGACCGGTCATAAGGCAAAGGAGAATTTTCATCAGGCCGAAGATGAATACGACGCCCAAGGTCGGTACGAGCTGGAAGAAACCGTGACCGTTTGCAAAAAACTTGCATTTCATGATGATGAAAATGTTCAACAAAATATGATAAAAACCCTCTCCCGGCACATAGAGGAAGGATATCATATAAAGCGTGTTGACCTCCAAAAAAATGAGGATATTTCAAAATCCGGAGGCAGAACTCGCAGAGAGGAGGAAGTGGTTATTTTTATAAAAGCCCCTGTATCTACTTGAGAGGTTCCTCAAAAATAACTTCACATTTTATATGCCGGTAGCCATCCTTATCCTGAAGCGATGTTGACCGTTTCCAATGGAACGGCCAACCGGTTTTGCCATTAGATAACCTATGATCGGTGTTGAAAATCTCCACAAAAGCTTTGGTTCTCAAATTCTCTTTGAGGGCGCCAGTTTCAAGCTCAATCCTAAGGAACGAATTGGACTGGTCGGTCTCAACGGACACGGAAAAACAACCCTTTTTAGAATCATCATCGGAGAAGAGTCTCCGGACACCGGAACCATAAGCGTGCCCAAACATTACCGAATCGGTTACGTGCGACAGGGTATTGAGTTTACTAAAGATACTGTTCTTAAAGAAGTTATGACCGGACTGCCGGCTCAGGAACGGGACCATTACTGGAAGGTCGAGAAAGTTTTAACGGGCCTGGGGTTCAACCCGGACGATATGCAACGCCACCCACTTGATTTTTCCGGGGGATTCCAGGTTCGCCTGAACCTTGCCAAAGTGCTGGTTTCCGAACCGGATTTATTGCTGTTAGACGAACCCACCAACTATCTGGACATAACCTCCATTCGCTGGGTCGAACGCTTTTTGATGAGCTGGTCCCGTGAAATCATGCTCATTACCCATGACAGGGGGTTTATGGATAAACTGGTCACCCATACCATGGGAATATACCGGAAAAAGTTGCGTAAACTTCCTGGAAATACTGAGAAATTTTACGCTCAGCTTGCCCAGGAAGAAGAGGTTCATGAAAAGACCCGAATTAAAGATGAGCGACGACGCAGAGAAATCGAACAGTTTATTGCACGTTTCAGAGCCAAGGCCAGACTTGCCAATTTGGTGCAGTCACGAATTAAAACCCTGGCCAAAACAGGGAGAAAAGAAAAACTGGAGAAGCTAAAGACCCTTGATTTTGCGTTTAAAAGCAGCCCCTTTTTTGGGAAGCATGTCTTGACCGCCAGGGAGCTATGCTTTTTTTACGACTCCCGCAAGCCGTTAATAAAGAACTTTAATATTGCCATCGGGTCAAAAGATCGGATTTGTGTTGTCGGAAAAAACGGTAAAGGTAAAACCACGCTGCTTAAACTTCTTGCCGGCGCACTCAGGCCGAAAAGCGGTGACATCGCCTTACACCCCGATGTCCGGAAAGGTTTTTTTGAACAGACCAATATTCATAGCCTGGTCCATACCCGAACCGTCGAAGAGGAAATTCTCTATTCGCATTCAGATGTGGATCGTCAGCAGGCGCGTAATATCTGTGGCGCCATGCTGTTTGGGGACGATAAGGCCCTAAAAAAGATTGGAGTACTCTCCGGCGGTGAAAAAAGCAGGGTGCTGATCGGTAAGATTCTGGCGACGCCGGTAAACCTGCTGCTGCTGGATGAGCCCACCAACCATCTTGATTTGGAATCCTGTGATGCCTTGCTGGCTGCCATCGATAGTTTTGCCGGGACGGTGGTGATGGTAACTCACAACGAGATGTTTTTAAAAACGCTGGCCGAACGTCTGATTGTGTTTCACAATGAAGAAATTTATTTATTCGAAGGCGGCTACCAGCGATTTCTGGAAAAAGGCGGATGGGAAGATGAAAAAGATGTTTGGGTATCCGGCTCCGGAGAAAATAAAAAAGAGAATACCCGAATACCCTTATCCAAAAAAGAGATAAGACAAAGGCGTTCGGAAGTTATTAGAGAACGTGCCAGGATCCTCAACCCCCTTAAGCAGCGTCTCCACCGGACCGAAACCCATATTGAGACACATGAAAAAACCCTTGCCGAATTTCATGCCGCCATGCAACAGGCCACACAGGCGGGTGACGGTGTGAGAATAGCGGAACTCTCAAAGTCGATTCATCGTTGCCAAGGGGATATCGAAAAACTTTATGAGGAACTGGTGAAATTTTCCGGGATTTTTGAGGCCAAGCAGGCTGTTTTTGAAGAAAAATTACAAAGAGTAGAATCCGACTCGTTCAAAGCGGTAAATCCAAAACAAATTTTTGTTCGCTAACCGTTGTTCCCCACTGCGTTCCTTGATGTTGCTCTATAAGTCGGAACCCAAACTTTTCATAAAGATGACGTGCTGCATGAAGACCGTCAAATGTCCGGAGATAGACGCGGTGATAATTACTCTTCTTACAAAAATCTAACGCCTTCTCCATGAGGGTATTGCCCACCCCGTGCCCCCGCAGCTTCGATGAGATGATAAACCACCGAAGATGCGCCCCCTGGCTTTGAACGTTGATCCCGTCGATGGTTATAGAGCCTTCTATACGACCTTTTGTCCGCACGGTCCAAAAACCGTCACGCTTTTCCTCGTATCGACCAAGGAACTTTGAAAGCTCGGTTGCCACTTTGGCCTCAAAAAAGAGACCAAATTTCCAATGATCATGATAATAGTCCGCATGAAGTTCAGTAACTCGACCGATGCAGCCGGGTATATAATTTCTCGTTATTTCAAGATCCGACATTTACAGAGTCTCCCAATCGCCGTCCGTCCATGTTTCTATGCCGCACCCTCGAATTTGGCAGGGCTAAGGAGAAGACGGTCCTTCAGGCTGCGGTATGGTCAAAACACGGTTCCCACACCGAAGCCGAAATGGAACCTCGGCTGGGTGAGAATTTCCATTGGCCAAAGCTTAATCTCAATGGGTTCTAAAAGGGGATAAGCATAATCAAACCCACCAATCGCTCGAACCTCACTTCCCTTGAGTTTTCCCACCAGGGTGAGCAATATCCCCTTTTGATAGATGGCAGGATCAAGGAACTGCTTTGATTGAACAAGGAAACGGCCATGGGATTGATCAAGGTTCACGGGCCGACCATTATTGCCAAGCGCAAGTTGCAAGACCGTGAGTTCGGATAGGGTGGATGACACGTTGGTTTCTAAAATTTTTCCACCGAGCATGATGATTTCATCCTTAAAGACGTCCGGAGTCTTTTGAAGTTCTGAAAACGTACCCGCGTAGGTAACCTTTGAGCGCGACTGTTGGGAAATTCCATAGGCGCAACCCATCATAAACATAATGAAAAAAACACAGAGGATGTACCCGGATCGTTTGATGGTCATGTTTTCCTCCTACCAGTAATAGGGATAATAATGGCGATACGGATACCAATAGAAGGGGTATGGATAAAACCAGGGTTCATAGTAAGGAGCGGGAGGATACTCTTGATCTTTCGGCCACAGGTATATTTCACGACTTTGGATCTTGAGATAAGGATGAGAAAATTCATTAACTTTTTCTACCACGGAGCCAACCACTGTTCCCGCCACGGTAATTTTACGATCTTTGCCGTAAATTTCCGGATCCAAAAACCCTTTTTGTGAAACTATGAATCTCCCTTCCGAATCATCCCTTGATTTGGGCTCGTCTCTAGCGCCCAGCGGTGCCTGCAAGACTTTAATAATGGTTTGATCCGTCAAATTATCGGTACCCAGGATGTACCCGCCTATGATCACGGTATCTCCCTTATATTTATTCGGGTTCTCAAGAAGTATTTTAAAATCCATCGGCGGTAATGATTCCTCCCGAATCTGTTGAGATATAACAGAACAGGACCCGGTAAAAACCGTAATCAGTATTGCCAGCAATGCACTTCTTAAAACATTCATCATACCTGATTCTCTCAAAATTTGGGTAATAACTTCCGAACCTGGTTCGCTTCGCCCCGCCTGCCATTGCAAGGCACGATCGGGCAGGTCACAATTGGATAGCAATTATCAAAAATATTTTCCAGTTGGCCCGACTCTGAGTTACCAACGACCAACTACACTTTTCAATAAATCCTAACAGAGTATTTTTTAGTTTTCCAGTTATATTTTTAAACCTCTAAACTCTCTATTGATAAGACAAAATCAATGTTTAAATCTTCTTTTTTACCATCAAGGGTCAAACATAGACTTGACCCAATTTTCTTCAAGTGCCTTTAGGATAATGTCATCATCATCCCTACCTCTTGCCTCTTCAAAAACCGAAAATACTTCGTGCTTTTGATTGCGTAGCCACTCTGCAACAGTTGGGACTGTACATTCGTCTACGAGGAATCGCATTATGAATACTCCGCCATCAGCGGCATAAATTCAGTGTTCTTGAGGGACTTGGTGGCGAAAAGGAAGCAAACATGTATGTCTTCAATGGTGAGACCTTTTCATTCTTATCACTCCGGTTCATCAAGGATAACCGGCTGGTTCCCAGAAGTGTCAAACACTTCCGATCAACTACTCTTTTGGATAAGTCCCAACAGCGTGTTTTTAAATTTTGTGCCGTTATGTTTATCTTTAACACCAAACGAATCGTTTTCAACAAAACCAGCGAAAAATTCACGGGGTGTTTTGCCGGGCACAATATAGAGCGTTAATGAAACGGTTGTCTCGCACCCGGGAATTTCGGGAGCAGTAATAATAGGGTCGGTTTTTGCAATCCAGACAACAGTCGTAAGCATTTCAAGGTGTTTCATTAATTCATCCCGCCATGTTTCTAACTCTTCAACCTCATTGTCAACCACGGGTATGGCGTCTAAAACATCCACAAGTTCGGCTTCAGGCGTACTGTCGATCAGGAATTCAAAAACAGACCTGCTGGTGGTGACATAAAGTCCGGAACCTTCTTGATCCCGTTGCATAATACGGGTCCATGCGTGTACCCGCTCTTTTGTCATGTAATACCCAGGATCATGGGCTTCCAATCTTTTTTCCAGAGCAGCTTCTTCATCAAGATCCTGGCTTTCGCCTTTAAGATCCTTCATAAAATCCTGTTCCATTGCTTCTATGGCCTGAAGATCCTCGGTTAATGTCAGGTTCTGCATGTCATATTCCTGGGCAAGATGAAGAAACAATCCGGCATTAAGCAGAGGATCGGGTTTTTCTTGCGACCGGTTTTGACTTTCCCCTTTGCTTTTGATATCCGCCGCTATCTGTCTTGTTGAGGTTTCATCAAAAAACGGAATCTCATGGGCTCTGGCTTTTAAAAAAGCCATTTCGCTCCCCTGGTGGGAATTTGCCCAGGACCGGTATTGTTTGAGAATGGTATCAAGTTTGTCTCCGTCATATTTTACGGGCATCCGAATGTCGAGAATGCCGATCTTTTCACATTGTTGCATCTCACCCGGTATTTTTGTGCTTGAAATTTGATATACGGCAGTCTGCCTGAAACATGCGGCAAGTGTTTGGCAAACAGGGGTTGTCATAAATGTAAATGGAAAATAAACTGGTTTCATAATACCTCTTTCAGTGTTGTGGCAAAACTTTTTCTATGTCGCCACCAAGGCACCAAGGCACGAAGAAAGAATAACAAAAAAAATCCTTTGTGTTTTAGTGTCTTTGTGGCAAATATTTATTTGTTCCGGCCCGTCCGCCTTTCTCCGATTGGCAGGGGGGCCGGTTTGTCCGGGTTGGGTATTGCTGCTGGTTTTTTTACTAAGTTGACAGTTTTTTGTCTTTTATGGTAATCCCCATGGCTGTTAACTGGTCCCGAATTTTATCGGCAAGATCCCAGTTTTTCTCCAGCCTGGCGTTGTCTCTTTGTTTGATCAGGCGCTTAATCTCAGGATCATGAATTTCATCATGAAAATCGAATATCTTTAATACCGAATCTATATTACGAAAGGCCTCTACAATTTTCAACGCGCCTTCCGGATCTATCCTGTTTTCCAGGGTCAGGATGTTAACTTTTTTAACAATTTTAAATATCGAGGCCATGACGGCCGATATGTTCAGGTCATCATCCATGGAACTGACAAAACCGTGCTTTACGTCGTACAAAAGCTGGTCCAATTCAGGATAAGGAGGAACGTCCGGTTTTACATGAAGCAGGGAATAAATACAGGCATCCATCCTTTTTAAGGAACGTTTGGCATCTTCAAGCCTTTTCTTTGAAAAAACAACCGGTTTTCTGTAATGCACGGAAAGCAGCCAGTATCTGATTTGCCTGCCGGAATATCCCATGTCCGCCAGATCCGAAAGGGTGGTCAGTTCTTCACCCTGTTCGTCTATCTTTTTACCATCCACCAGTACCCGGTCACAGTGCACCCAGTACCTTGCAAGCGGTTTTCCGGTCAGGGCACCGGCAATCGCGATTTCATTTTCGTGGTGGGGAAAAACCAGCTCGCGGCCGCTGGTGTGGATATCATAGGTTTCCCCGAGATATTTCATTGCCATGGCCACACACTGAATGTGCCATGACGGCCGTACATTGCCCCAGTCGGTTTTGGTGAAGATTCCTCTTTTCAGTTCGGAAAGTCTGGATCTTTTAAACAGCGTAAAGTCTCTTGGATTATCCTTTTCATATTCATCAAGATCTACGGTGGCGCCCAGTTTTATCTTGTTGATATCGATGCCGGACAGGCGGCCGTAATCGGAAAATCGGGAGATATCGAAATACAAAGATTTTAGTTTCTCATATGCATATCCTTTTTTCACCAGTTTTTCAGCCAACACAACCATATCATTAATATGTTCGCTTGTTTTAGGATATTTGGAGGCCGGTTTAATTTCAAGGAAATCCAGATCTTTTTTAAAGGAATCGATATGTTTTTGGGTAAATTCAGATAATTCCACACCTGCTTTTTCAGATCCGTTTATGGTTTTGTCGTCCAGGTCTGTGATGTTCATGATGTGCGTGACATCATACCCCCTGTATTCCAGATAACGATACAAAAGATCTGAAAAAACAAAACGCCTGCATTCTCCCACATGCATTCTCGCGTATGCCGTAGGGCCACAGGAATAAAGGGAAACTTTGCCCGGCAACAGAGGTTCAAAAGGTTGCTTGATCCGGCCCAGCGTGTTGAACAGTGCCAGGCCTATTTTTTCCCGTACCGTAAAAAGCGGTGTGCTTAAATAACGTTCACCACCGTCCGGGAATATCACCACGATCGTACCTTCGGTCATTTTTTCAGCTTGTTTTTGAGCAATGACCATGGCGGCTCCGCTGCTCATGCCCACAAAAAGACCTTCTTGTTTTGAAAGCCGCCTCGTCATTTCAAAGGCGTCTTCGTCGTCGATATTTACAATTTCATCAAGACGGTTTTTTTTAAAAATTTCAGGTCGATAAGCCTCCTTCATATTTTTTAGACCCTGAATTTTGTGGCCGAGATAAGGCTCAACGCCGACGATCCGTATATCTGGGTTATATTCTTTTAACCGTCTTGAAAGCCCCATAAGGGTTCCACTTGTACCCATGGTGGCAACAACCGTAGAAACTTTTCCGCCGGTCTGCTCCCAGATTTCGACGGCGGTTCCGAAATAGTGGGCCTGCCAGTTCGCGGGGTTGTTGAATTGATCCGCCATAAAATACAATTCGGGATTTTCCCTGGCCAACCGGTAGACTTCCTCAATGGCGCCATCTGTCCCCAGATGTCCGGGGGTCAGTAAAATTTCCGCCCCGCGGGCTTTTAAGATTTTTTGCCGTTCGACGCTGGCAAGCTCGGACATGGTCAATAGAAGCTTATATCCTTTTACCGAACATACAAGGGCCAAGCCGATACCCGTGTTTCCGCTTGTGGCCTCGATCACGGTTTTATTAGGGGTAAGTTTGCCGGATTTCTCGCCGTTTTCAATCATAAAAAGAGCGGCCCTGTCCTTGATGGAACCGCCCGGATTAAAATACTCAAGCTTTGCCAGGATTTTTACCTTGGGATTTGGATTAAGATTCTTTATTTCAACAAGGGGCGTATTGCCGATGGTGTCAAGAATTGAACGGGTCATTAGTCGGGTCTTCCTTAAATTCTCGGTTTAGGGCAACGCCTGGCTATATATTTGGCTTCATTTCGTCAGACAATATTTTTATGAGTTCATTTCGAACCTGATTTTCATCCATAGACGCATCGATTACCCTAAACCGTCCCGGTTCAAGGCGTGCAAGCTCCAGATACCCGGAGCGTACCTTGTTGTGGAATGAAAGTTCTTCTTTTTCAAATCGGGTTTCAACATTTTCCCTGTCGCCGTTTTTTATTTGTTTCCAGGCTCGCGAAAGTCCCTTTTCAGGGGGAAGATCAAGAAGAATCGTGATGTCCGGTTTCAAGTTTCCAAACAGCAACTTATGGAGTTTGTCTATTAAACCGACGTCTATCCCTCTTGCAAAACCCTGATAAACTACTGTAGCATCATAGAAACGGTCACATAGAACCGTTTTCCCTGCCGATAAAAATGGAGATACAAATTCCTTGATGTGCTGAGCCCGATCGGCGGTATATAACAGAAGTTCCGTCAAAGGATCCATATCCTTACTTATCGGGTCTAAAAGAATTGCCCGTATCTTTTCTCCGATTCGGGTTCCTCCCGGTTCCCTTGTGATGACACAGCTGTGCCGGTTGTCTTGAAGAAACTTCACCATATGATTGATCTGGGTCGTCTTGCCCGAGCCGTCTATTCCTTCAAATGAAATAAACATACCCCTCCAATTTAAATGCCCAAAATTTAAAGTCAGCTGAAATTTTTGAGTATTGTTTTTTTAGGCACACATTCATGTAACTTTCACCTTGTATGGGCATTTCAAATTTGACGGTCTCGTAAAAAGTCCAACTTCTGCGTTGTGCTGCATTCCGCAATCATT
>CAZIIV010000007.1:0-5298 GCA_964539365.1 uncultured Desulfobacteraceae bacterium
GCGTTGCGCTTCATTTCGTGTTCACTGCGGCGTACATAAGTACGCCTCATTCCACAAAATTCGCGACGCCTTGAACTTAAACTTTTTACGTTGCCGTCTCAATTTTGACTTTTTACAAGTTCATCAATTTTGCCGCCCGGCATACGTCGCAACATGGCGGCGGCAGTTCTATTTCCCGAAATACCATATTCAGGGCATCAAAGGTCAACAGCCGCCCGAGCAGAAGTTTTCCGCCGCCGGTCAGGAATTTGACGGCTTCAGCGGCCTGAAGGGTTCCCAATATGCCGGGCACCACCCCCAGAACCCCGACTTGGTCGGTGGAGGATACCTGATCCGGTTCGGGGATGTTGCCGAACACGCATCGGTAACAGGGCCCTTGACCGGGTACGATGGTCATGGCCTGGCCGAACATGCCTAAGATGCCGGCATGACAAAAGGGCACCCTGGCATGAATGCATATATCGTTGACCAGAAATTTGGCGTCGAAATTATCCGTGGCTTCGATCACGAAGTCGTACTCTTTTACCAACTCGTGGCCGTTTTTTGCAGTAAACGGCTCGCCGTACGGTTTAATGCAAACATCCGGGTTCAGACGATGCAATTTATCCTGAGCGGAATGGATCTTCAGCTTGCCCAGATCCTCCGAAGTATGCAAAATCTGGCGCTGCAGGTTGGACAGTTCGACTCGATCCCCGTCTACGATACCGATAGTTCCTACGCCGGCGCAGCCCAGATAGAGTAAGGCGGGACAGCCCAATCCTCCGGCACCCACGACCAGGACCCGACCCTTTAAAAGCTTTTGCTGTCCGGTCATGCCGATTTCCGGCACCAGAATATTGCGCGAATACCGAATCTTCTGGGTTGGGGTCAACTCTTTCATCAAATCCGTTAAAGCATGATACGATCAAACGTCTTAATCGCGCAAAGATCACCGCACATGGTGCAGACATCCCGATCATGATCTTCGGTCTGCATGCGGCGCTTGCGAGCCAGATTCGGGTCGATGGCCTGGTTATACATGGTTTCCCAGTCGAATTTTCGTCGCGCCAGGGACATCCTCCGATCCCAGTCATAGGCCCCCGGCAGCCCCTTTTCCAGATCGCCGATATGAGCCGCAATACGCGTGGCCATGACACCGTCATGCACATCCTGGACCGTGGGCAGATGCAAGTGCTCTGCAGGTGTCAGATAACACAAGAAATCCACACCGCTGGCCGCAGCTATCGCTCCGCCGATGGCACCGACCAGATGATCGTAGCCCGGAGCAATGTCCGTGGGCAACGGCCCCAGCACGTAGTATGGTGCGTTGTCGCAAACGCGCTTTTGTAATTGCACGTCCCCGGCGATGCGTCCCAGCGGAACATGTCCGGGACCTTCGATCATCACCTGTACACCGCCATTGCGGGCGCGTCGCGCCAGCTCGCCCAAAATCAAAAGCTCTGAAATTTGGGCACGATCTTCCGCATCATGGATTGCTCCGGGGCGAAGCCCATCCCCCAAAGACAGGGTAACATCATGTTGCCGACAGATTTCCAACAGACGATCGTATTGGGAAAACAGGGGGTTTTCCTTATTATTGGCGGTGATCCATTCGGCGATAAAGCTGCCGCCGCGGGATACCATCCCCATAATCCGATTGCACCCCTTGAGGGCGTTTAGGCTTTGTCGGGTGATACCGCAATGCACCGTTATGAAATCAACTCCCAGAGCGGCTTGTGTCTCGATTTCCTCCATAAGATCGTCTGCGGTCATCTGGACGGGAGTTTTGTTGTTTGCCATCAACTTGCTCACCACTTTATAGATCGGGACGGTGCCCACCATGACCGGGGAATGTTTCAATATGGTCTCCAATATGAGGTCGAGGTTTCCGCCGGTGGAAAGATCCATCACCGCATCCGCACCGGCCGCAACCGCGGTATCGAGTTTGACCAGTTCTTCTTTCAGATCATGGTGGCTCGGTGAAGTGCCGATGTTGGCATTCACTTTGGTTTTCAATCCCTGGCCGATGCCGCGCGCTTCAAAATTTCGGTTGCGGTTTTTGGGAATTACCACCACGCCCGCGGCTACTTTTTCTCGCACCTGTTCGGCGCTAAGACCCTCTTTTTGAGCGACCTGATGCATGGCCTCTGTAATCCGATTGCTTCGGGCCGCTTGAATTTGTGTCATTTTAGATCTCCGTTCGTTGCATTTTTACCCATTTTATGGGATGTTAGGAACAAGTAACCTACTGCACTCGGGCCTGCAAAGTACTACATTCCTGCGTCGCTCTGAGAAACCCGATTTAAATAGGAGTGTTATCTGATCGGTTGGTAAAAAGACGGCGATTGGCAAATAATCAAATTGTGTTTCAAAAAAAAATGCTGTTTCCCCGAAAAGGGAAAACAGCATGGGCAATCACATTCAACTCGCATGCCCGTTTCCCTTCGCAGGTATTACCCTGATCAGGTGGCTAAGGGTTGTCCTTACCCGGACTCTCAGATGATACCAACACCCCTAACGAGACAGATACATTATAAATCTAAGTTTTTAAGTTGTCAAGAGGCAACTTTTACATAGCACAATTTCAATCTAAAATAATATGCTAAAGTTTATATATTTTGAAGGTTTGACATTAATCCGCGAATGTTTATTTTTTTAACACTATTATAAATACCATAGGAGGAATTCATGCGTTTTGATAAATTTACTATAAAATCACAGGAACTTATTCAAAATGCCCAGTCCATGGCTTCAGAGCATAATAACCAGCAGATCGAGCCGGAGCATTTACTTCTTGCCATGCTCAATGAACAGGAAGGAATCGCCCGGGCCATGCTGAACAAACTGGGTGTTTCTTCGGATGATGTTTCCCGTGAACTTGTCGCAACCATTGATAAATTTCCAAAAGTAAGCGGATCTAGAGTTGGGGATGCCTTTATATCTCCCCGGACAAAAGATGTTCTTGATGCTGCATTTACAGAAGCCGCCAAAATGAAAGATCAATATGTCAGCATTGAACATATTTTCCTTTCCATATCGGACGAAAAAAAAGGAGATGCCGCCAAAATTTTAAAGGAAAAGGGAATTTCAAAAGAAACCATCTTAAAGGTTCTCCTGGATATTCGAGGGACCCAGCGTATTACCGATCCGAACCCGGAAGAAAAATACCAGGCCCTTGACAGGTTCAGCCGTAATTTGACAGATCTGGCCCGCCTGGGCAAGCTCGACCCCGTTATCGGACGTGATGATGAAATCCGGCGAATCGTCCAGGTGTTGTCTCGGCGTAAAAAAAATAATCCTGTTTTAATCGGAGAGCCGGGTGTGGGAAAAACCGCCATTGTTGAGGGGCTGGCCCAGCGTATTATCGCCGGAGATGTATCTGAAAGCCTTAAAAACAGGAGGCTTGCCGCCCTTGATATGGGAGCGCTTATTGCCGGCGCCAAATACAGGGGAGAATTTGAAGATCGTCTGAAAGCGGTTCTAAAAGAGGTCGAAAAAGCAGAAGGAGAAGTTATTCTTTTTATTGATGAACTGCACACCCTTGTGGGAGCAGGTGCCAGCGAAGGGGCCATGGATGCTTCAAACATGTTAAAACCGGCTCTTGCCAGGGGCACCCTGCGGTGTGTGGGCGCGACCACAATAAACGAATACCGTAAGCATATTGAAAAAGATGCCGCCTTGGAACGGCGTTTCCAACCGGTTATGGTTCTCGAGCCCACCGTGGAAGATACCATATCCGTGCTCCGGGGACTTAAGGAAAAATACGAGGTCCATCACGGTGTACGGATTAAGGATTCGGCCATCGTCGCCGCTGCTACCCTGTCTCATCGCTATATTTCCGACCGATTCCTTCCGGACAAGGCCATTGACTTGATGGATGAATGCGCTTCAAAACTCAGGATCGAAATCGATAGTATGCCTGTGGAAATAGATGAGATCCAGCGCAAGATAACCCAGGCTGAAATAGAACGGGAAGCATTAAAAAAAGAATCTGATTCTGCATCCAAAGAGCGTCTTGCCGGGCTTGAAGCCAAGATAAATAACCTGAAAGATGAAATCCTTGAAACCAAAGCCCACTGGCAAAATGAAAAGGATCTGATCCAGACCATCAGAAAGATTAAGGAGCGGCAGGAGCAGCTTGGCATTGAAGAACAGCAGGCTGAAAGAGAGGGAGATCTGGCAAAAGTTGCGGAGATTAGATACGGGCAGGCTGCGGAACTCAGGAACAACCTGAACCAGGCCAATGAAAAACTCGCCAGTCTTCAGAAAAACAAAAAAATGCTTAAAGAGGAAGTGGAAGCTGAAGACATTGCCCAGGTCATATCCAGATGGACCGGCATTCCTGTGAGCAGGATGCTCGAAGGAGAACGGGAGAAGCTTATCCATATGGAAGATCGCCTCGGAGACCGGGTAATTGGACAAAGAAAAGCCATATCGGCAATATCAAATGCAGTTCGTCGGGCCCGTTCCGGATTGCAGGACCCCAACCGGCCCGTCGGATCCTTTATTTTTATGGGTCCCACCGGTGTGGGAAAGACCGAATTGGCCAAAGCGCTGGCGGAATTTATTTTTGACAGTGAACAGGCTATGACCAGGGTTGACATGTCCGAATACATGGAAAAGCATGCGGTTTCACGGCTCATCGGCGCTCCACCGGGGTATGTGGGGTATGAAGAAGGGGGATATCTTACAGAGGCCGTCCGTCGGCGACCGTATACCGTGGTGCTGTTTGATGAAATCGAAAAAGCACATCCCGAGGTTTTTAACGTGCTGCTTCAAATTTTAGATGACGGACGTATGACAGACGGCCATGGCCGGACGGTTGATTTTAAGAATACCATCATCATCATGACATCAAACGTGGGTAGCCGGTGGATTCAGGAACTCGGAGAATCACGACGCGAAGAAATGGAATCCAGGATTACCGAAGCTCTGCGATCCAAATTCAAACCTGAATTTTTAAACCGGATCGATGAAATCATAATTTTTGATAATCTGACACAAAAACAAATCGGTGAAATCGTCGACATACAGATTAACCGGCTGGGTTCCAGGCTGGCTCAAATGAATATGACGCTTGTCCTTTCGGAGAATGCACGGAATTTTCTCGCTGAAAAAGGATTTGATCAAATTTACGGCGCTCGCCCATTAAAGAGAGCTATTCAAAAATATATCGAGAATCCGCTTTCCATGGAGATCCTGCAGGGAAACATTTCAGAAGGAACAAAGTTAAGGGCTGATGTGAAAGAAGATCGAATCGTGTTCACCGCAGTCTGATAGGGAATGAACCAAGGCTGCATGCCACTGACACCTGAAACC
>CAZIIV010000007.1:5398-24034 GCA_964539365.1 uncultured Desulfobacteraceae bacterium
CACCGCAGTCTGATAGGGAATGAACCAAGGCTGCATGCCACTGACACCTGAAACCTGACACCTGAAACCAAATAGCCCGGCGTATCATAAGCCGGGCTATCTGGTTTATTGTTATGAAAAAGATCTGACAGGTTGAAACATCAAATTTTATTTCACCAGAGTTAAATACTCACTGGTAAATTTGTCATTATCTTCAGCGGTAATCTCTTTGGGAAGTCTTTCCATTGCCAGATCAATAGCCTTGTCAATCATTTCCGCCCTAAATGTGTTTTTGGCCTGTATAAAATGAGTGTCGATTCTTCGTTTTGCATCTTCCAGCATGCTTTTGCTTTGGTTTTGAGCACTTTGGATAATGGCCTCTTTTTTCCGTTCCCCCTGGCGAACGATTCGCTCTTTTAGTTCTGCAAAACGGACTTCACTTTCATCAATAGCTCTAAGTGTTTCTTCGATATTTGCAGTAATCCCTTGCTTTTTTTCCTCCAGTCCTTTGATTTCTCGTGCCACCTTTTCTTTTTGACCCCGCAGGAAATTCATTAGGGGATTTTTTGCATATTTAAGCACCAAAAACACAATAATCCCGAAATTTATCCATCTCAAAATCAGGTCATATATGGGACGCCAACTGCTGGCTTTTTCCGCAGCAACGGCGTCATGCCCCAAAAAGTGAAGGCTTAGCAAGCCAGCCATAATACAACAACATAACAGAACTATTTTATTTACACATCTCATTAGGCCAGTCTCCGATCCAGCAATTTTTCCATGACGGTTACCGCCAGAGCTTGAGATTCTTTTTGGAGGTGTTTTCGTTCTTCCGCAATCCGGGCGTTGACTTCCATTTCAGCCTTTTCTTTTAGGGTTTCAATCTCTTTTTTAGAGGCAGAAAAGATTTCAGCTGCCTGTCGGCTTCCTGATTCTTCGACTTCCCGTTTTAACTCCAGGGCCTCTGTTCTGGCTTCTGATTCCTGTACTTTTAGTTTTTGAGTCAGATTTTCAAGTTCCTTTATCGCATCAACCGTATCGGTCTGTATCTTGTCCATGTGTTTTTTTCTGTTATCCATCACGCCCTGTAACGGGCGAAACATAATACGGTTGATTATAAACAGAAAAATCAGAAAAGAGATCAGTTGAAAAAGCATTGTCTCATTTATACTGATAAGGGCGATAGTACTGATAATTTCCATAAGATATGTTCCGGATTCAGACTGTTTTGAAGGCTTGAGCGGTTAGAGCTCAAGCCTGTTCCAGTCAACTATTTGATAAAAGTGTCCATGGTATTCAAACCGATATTTTCTGATATGAAAATCGAATCCTCTTTAGTTCTCTCCGATCCATAGGTCGGCGTGTATGTATTGGAAATCAAACAACGAATAAGAGAAGTAACGCGATAACCAGTGAATAAATTCCCGTGGACTCGGAAACCGCCTGTCCCACCAGCATGGTTCGGGTCAACAGGCCTGCCTCCTTGGGATTCTTACCGATTGCTTCACAAGCTTTGGCCGCCGCCATCCCTTCACCGACGCCCGGTCCGATGGCACCAATTCCCATTGCAAGTCCTGCACCCAGAAACGCAGCTGCTCTTATAATATCCGCACCTTCGATCATTTTATCCCTCCTAAGTTAAATTTTTATTTTTTATATGTTTATACTTGATTACATTTACACGACAAAAATAAGGACCAGAGCGATAACCAGTGAATAAATTCCCGTGGATTCGGCAACCGCCTGACCCACCAGCATGGATCTTGTTAAATCCGCAATATATTCCTGATTCCGTGCAATCCACCCCACAGCACCCTGACCCGCAAAGCCTTCCCCGATTGCAGGGCCAATGGCACCTATTCCCATGCATAACCCGGCCGCAAGTAGTGCCATGGGGGGTGCGAACGCATCGGTTGCCGGGAAAGATTTAAACATGAGTATAAAGCTAACCAAAAGCGCATAAATGGCCGTGGTCTGAGTAACTGCCTGACCCAGAAGCATTACATTTGTCACCGGAGTTACGGTTAGAGGCTGCCTGGAAATTCCCTCACAACTGGCTTGAGCAACCAGACCGCCCCCCAGGCCGGAGCCTATGGCCCCGAATCCGGACGAAATCCCTGCTCCCAAAATGGCCGCCCAGGTCGGTGACACGGGATTTAAAGAAAAATCCGTAAATAATAAAATGAAGGCCACAACCAAAGAAAAAATCGCCGGTGTTTGACACACAGCTGAACCGATGAGCATGTTTGTGGTTAACCGACCGCTCATTGCCGGCTGACGGGACATCCCTGTACAGGCTGCTCCTGCGGGAAATCCCGACCCCACACCGGATCCGATCGCTCCCAGGCCCATGCACAAACCTGCTCCCAAAACTACCGGCACGCTTAAAATGTGAGATGGCGCCTTTGTAAACAGAAGCATCAACGCGATGACCAAAGCAAAAATTGCAGCGGATTCGGCAATGGCCTGTCCCACCAACATGGACTTGAAAATATCACCCGACTGTTCGGGGTTGCGGCCGATGGCTTCGTTCGCGCTTGCAGCGGTATATCCTTCACCGATTGCCGCTCCTATAGCGCCGAAGCCCATAGCCATTCCACCGCCGGTAAAGGCTGCTACACTTACCCAGGTTTGAATATCGTATGCCATAAGCTAATTTACCTGAACTGCAATATAAACAACGGTTAGCATGGTAAACACAAAAGCCTGAATGGTTCCAATGAACGCTCCGAAAAACGCATTCAGAAAAGGTGGTGTAATGATACTGTATGTCAGATATGAAACCACCAGAATAATAATTGCACCGCCCATGATATTACCAAATAGACGGAACGATATGGAAATAACTTTGGCAAGCTCACCGATCACATTCAGCGGTGCCATGATAAACATCGGCTCACAGTACCCTTTAAGATATGCTTTTAAACCTTTGGCTCTTATTCCGGCGTAATGGGCAATACAAAACCCCATGATCCCGAAGCTGAGCGGTGTATTGAGATCCTTTGTGGGCTCTTCAAGATGGGGGATGATTCCCAGCCAGTTTGAAAGCAAGAGGAACATGAACAGCGCACAGATAAGGGGAGCATATTTCTTTGAAAGTTCCTCGCCCAGTGCATCTTCGGTCAAAGCAAAAAGGTGTACCACAAAAAGTTCTCCCACCACCTGTAACGGGCCGGGAAGCAGACTCTTTTTTTTGGTTGCCAGAAACCCAAAGCAAAGCAGTGAAAAGATAACAATCCAAGTCATTATCATGACTTCAAGATTAAAGGTCATATTATGCCCAAAAAAAGGGACAATGATTTGATGGATTCTCCCTAAATCTTCCATAATACTCCTAGGTTTGTTTTTCGCGCCGAGACGCGATAAGGCTGAATAAATGATCCGCCAGAATAACAAGCTGGACCATAAAAATCCCGAAAACTACCGAGATAAAATTGTATTGGTCGAGTTTAATTGCTATGACCAGGGGTACGGCCAAAAGAAAATATCGCAATACTATGGAACCGAAGGTTAAAAAAAATGTTTTATTTTTCGATTTTCCTATCCGATGGGGAAGTACTTGAGCCATTAAGATAAAATTGACAATGCTGAAAACGGTACCCAGGATCAACCCCTTGCCCACAGGCTTTTGACCTGCCAGAATAAGAAAAAGCCCTGCAAAAATCGCTGCAGTGATGGCCCTGGAACAATATTTTTTCTGGGTTTGTTTAAGCGGTTCCATTCCCGGAATTATTATCTTCTTTTTTAGCTTCGGTGAATTTCATAATTTGACGATAAACGACCACCCCACCTCCGATAACACCCAAAATGATAAAGATGGTTATAAAGACACCCTTGGTCCCCAACCATCTGTCAAGGTATCGTCCAATAAAAAAACAAAAAGCGATACAACCGACCATTGTAAGGCCCAGTTGCGTTAAAATGTAAAGATTTTCGACCCAGACCCGGTTTCTTTTGTAGTCGAAAAGCTTTTTTTTCTGTTTTGGCATCCTGCCTGATAAAAACTCTTTAACTTCGAAGTATTGCTTTGACTTTTAATAAATGTCTCTAAAAAAACCATAGACTGATAACAAATATTATTTGTAACTGTCAAGAAGATAAACAATTTTTTTTTAGTTTATATGGAGCGAAAAAACTATGATTGCATTAATTTTTTTTTGTAATATAGTATGCATTATATAGTGCTTGTCCGAATATCTTCTTTTTTAAGGCCGGAAATTCGAAGCCTTAAGCAGAAGTTCGAATTTGCCGTTGGTTTAAAACAAAATCTTGACTGCATGGAGAAGCGTTTGACCAAATGGCCATATGACACTCTCAGCCGTCGAAAAATTGCGCCGTTTTTATGAACCGTTTGGAGGAGACAACACGGTTCTTATCCTGATCAATGCGGATCCGGATTCAATTGCAAGCGCAATGGCTGTCAAAAGATTGCTTTGGCGCAAAGTATCCAGTGTAACCATTTCCAATATCAACATCATTAAACGTCCGGACAACATTGCAATGATCCGACTGTTGGGTGTGGATCTTGTTCCAATCAAAGATATTGTCAAGGACGACTTTAACCGTTTTGTAGTTGTCGATTCCCAGCCCGATCATAATGAAATATTTCAAGGGTATCCGCCGCATGTGATTATAGATCATCATCCCGACACGGGCGTTAGTGCGCCTTTTGTGGATATCCGCCCCAAATACGGAGCAACAGCCACCATTATGACCGAATATTTAAGGGCGGCAAAAATTAAACCTTCCAGCAAACTGGCCACCGGCCTGTTTTACGCCATTAAAACAGATACGGACAATTTCGTACGTCAAACCTTAATTGAAGATGTCAGGGCATTTCAGTTCCTTTACCGTCATGCGAATCTCCATCTCATCAATAAGATCGAGCAATCGGAATTGACGTTCGACTTTTTAAAATATTTCAAAATTGCCCTCGATAATAAGCGGATTCGTAAAGGACATATGTTTGCTTACCTCGGTTCTGTCGCAAATCCTGATATTTGCGTAATTATAGCAGATTTTTTCATAAAAATCAGCTCGGTAAACTGGAGCATTGTCTCCGGGGTATACAGTAAAAAGCTGATCATTGTTCTCAGAAACGACGGTCTTCGCAAGGATGCAGGCAAACTCGCCAGGCTAAGTTTTGGACAAATCGGCTCCGCAGGTGGTCATAAAAGCATGGCACGTGCTGAAATTCCATTTGAAGCCCTGAAAACCGTTGTCGATTATAAACATGACAAAAAGCTCTTAAGGTGGATCATAAACAAAATTGAAAAAAAAAGCAGGTAAAAAATGAGTTCTGATCCTGTCGAACTATCTGTGACCATCCTGGGTTCAGGAACATGCGTGCCTTCTCTTCAGCGCAGCTCATGCTCTGTCCTTATGAAAATAGGAGATAGGTTTCTTCTGTTCGATTCCGGAGTCGGAACCATGCATAAGCTTCTTGAAAACGGTGTTGAGATTTTCGATGTTTCCTTTGTCTTTTACAGTCATTTTCACCCGGATCATACCGCCGAACTGGTTCCGTTTTTATTTGCCAACAAATATCCTGACGGGAGCCGGCGTAACATTCCGCTGACCCTGACGGCCGGGAGGGGAGTTGCAACATTCTATGACAACCTGAAAAACGTTTACGGCCATTGGATTGAACTTGCGCCGGGTCTTTTAAGCATTGTTGAACTCGACAATACCGGTTATGACATAAGGGAGTTTGATAATTTTAAAGTGGAATCGCTTCCGGTGGAGCACAACCCGGAGAGCATTGCGTTCAGAATAACAAGTTCCGGAGGAGTATCCGCGGTCTATTCCGGTGATACGGATTTTTCCGAAAATCTGGTGACGCTTTCAAAGGATGCGGATCTTCTTATTTGTGAATCGGCGCTTCCCGATGAATTGAAGGTAAAAGGGCATCTTACCCCCTCTCTGGCAGGGGAAATTGCAAACCGGGCCAATGTCCGCAAACTGGTTTTGACCCATTTTTATCCGGAATGCGATCGGGTCGATATCGAGAAACAGTGCCGAAAAACCTATTCCGGACCTCTGCTCCTTGCAGAGGATCTGATGCAAATCAATCTGACGGTTTCGTAAAAAGTCCAACTTCTGCGTTGTGCTGCATTTCGCAATCATTCAACGTACGATAAGTACGCCTCATGATTACAAAATTTGCACGCCTTGAATTTGAACTTTTTACAAAACCGTCTAAATCGGACTTTTTGAAACCCAAAATTCCAAGCGCCAAATTCCAAACCGGTTTCCTCCGGGATGGAGGCAAAGCGATTGTTTTTTTTGGTATTTTGAATTTTGGTCATTGTAATTTATTTGTTTTTTGGGATTTGTTATTTGGAAGTTACACTAACTCAATTACACCGTGAACGGATACAAAAATTATAAATTGCCTTGTGAGTCTTGAAATCCAACGGCGTCGGACGTAGGCTCTGTGGAATGATCCCGTGCAATCAGCATGTAAATAGACGGAACTATAAAAAGGGTGAAAAGGCTGCCGATGGCCATGCCGCCGACAATCACCAAACCGATTGAATTTCGGGCCGCGGCACCTGCGCCCGTAACCAGGGTCAACGGGAAATGACCGGCAATCGTAGCACCGGTGGTCATAAGTATCGGACGCAGCCGCGTCAAGGCCGCCTCTTGAACCGCCTCGTGTTTGGATCGTCCCTGTGCCTGGACCTTATTGGCAAAGTCAACAATAAGAATGCCGTTCTTGGACACCAGCCCCACCAGAGTCACAAGGCCCACCTGGGAATAGATATTCATTGTAGAGGTCCAGCCGTGGGTCCAAAACGGAATATTGGGATCCGGCATTTTTAGAAAAGTGAACACCAGTGCGCCGAACATGGCCAATGGCACCGACCCGGCAAGGATGACAAAAGGATCTCGAAAGCTGTTAAATTGTGCGGCCAGTACCAAAAAAATAAGCACAACGGCAAGCCCGAAAGCGGGAAGAAATTTATTGCTTTCCGTGCGTAGCTGACGGGACTCTCCCGTGTAGTCGACCACGTATCCTTTTGGAAGAATTTTTGCCGCTTCATCTTCAAGATAGCGAAGCGCCTCATCCAGAGGGCGCACCGACACCCCGCTGATTTTTACGGCATTTAACTGTTGGAACCGGTTCATGGAACGAGGTACAGTGGTGTTACGAATGGAAGCAACCGTACTGAAGGGTACCAGGTTTCCATCCGGGCCCGTGATGTAGATATCATTGAGTTGCTCCGGATTAAGTCGGTGCACCCGTTTGATCTGGGGAATGACCTTGTAGCTGCGGCCGGCGATGTTAAACCGGTTTACAAAATCCCCCCCCAGCATGGACGCCATATCCATCCCGACTTGCTCAAGGTTGAGATCCAGGTCCGCCACCCGGTCACGATCAATAACAAGTTCTGCCTGAGGCTGGTCTATCTTAACGTCAATAATCGGGGGAAAAGCAAACAAACCGCTTTGTATGGCCTTGAGTTGAATCTGCCTGGCAAAAGAGAGGATCTGTTCTGTTTCGGCCGTAGAGGCCAGGACAAACTCAACGGGAAACTCACCCCCCCCGGGAAGCGCCGGCGGGGTTACCGGAAGCACTCGAACTCCGGGAATGGCATGCAATTTTTGCTGCACTTCAGGCAAAATTTGAAAAATCGTGCGTTCTCGTTCGCCCCACGGGACGGTGGCCATACCTCCGAATCCGGAGGAGGGCCTGGTCAACTGAAACGTGTGATCCGTCTCCGGTATACTGAAGAAAATCCGGTTTACCGCAGCTGCAGAAAGACTGGTCTGATCAAGGGTCGCGTTGGCCGCAGCATCAATGATACCGAAAATCACCCCCTGATCCTCAGAGGGTGCAAGTTCTACCGGAGACATGATAAACATGGGGATGGTGAGCACACTGACCACCAGCCATACCATATAAACCGCCGGCCGGGAGTTAAGAGTGACATCCAGCAATCGTCCATATGCGTCTCTAACACGGTTGAAACCCCGGGATATTTTTCCGGCCAGCCCGTGTTCTTCGATCCCCGGTTTCAGTAATTTGGATGCCATCATCGGGGAAAGGGTCAGGGCCACCACACCGGAAATGGTCACCGCACCGGCCAGGGTAAACGCAAACTCCCTAAACAGAGACCCGGTAAGACCTCCCTGCAAAGCGATGGGAACATAGACCGCTGCAAGGGAAACCGTCATGGCAATGATAGGACCGACAAGTTCACGGGCTCCCAGTATTGCGGCATCAAACGGGGACAGCCCTTCTCTCAGATGCCGTTCCACATTTTCCACCACCACAATAGCGTCGTCCACCACAAGCCCCACGGAAAGTACGATGGCAAGCAGAGTGAGCAAGTTAATGGTAAAGCCAAACATCTGCATCAGAAAGACCGCGCCGATAAGGGACAGAGGAATGGCGACCACAGGGATTAATACGGATCGAAAGGATCCGAGAAACAGAAAAATGATGATCACAACAATAAGCAGGGTGTCAGCAAGGGTTTTGGTCACTTCCCGAATGGCATTCTTGATGTATTTGGTACCATCATAGGCCACGCTTGCCTCCATTCCTGTAGGGAGTTCTTTTTGGATGACTTGCATCTGGACGCGAATCCGGCTAATGACATCCAGGGAATTGGCGTTGGGTAGGGGCCAGATGCCCATAAATACAGCAGTTTGTCCTGAAAAACGCACTTCGGTGTCATAATCTTCCGCCCCCAACACAATATCTCCGACATCCTCAAGTCTTATAATAGCGCCGTCCTGCTGCCGAACAACCAGCCGTTTGAATTCTTCCACGGATTGAAGGTCTGTATTTGTTGTCAGATTCACCTGGATCAACGCCCCTTTGGTGCGGCCCACCGCGGCAAGGTAATTATTGGCGGTCAGGGCACGCCGCACCTGAACCGGACTGATGTTGAACGCGGCCATGCGATCGGGTTTCAGCCAGATGCGCATTGCAAATGTCCTGCCGCCCAGAATATCCGCACGTTGGACCCCTTCCACTGCAGAGAGTCGGGGTTGAACTACACGTACCAGGTAGTCGGTGATCTCATTTTGCATCAGCACATCGGAAGTAAAACTGAGATACGATGAGGCGAACCGGCTCTCAGCCGATTCCACATCGATGGCGGGAACCTCTGCTTCCGGGGGTAAATCGTTTCGAACCTGATCCACTTTGGCACTGATTTCGGAAAGCGCCTGGATGGGATCGTAATTGAGTTTCAATCGAACATTGATGGTGGAAAGGCCTAATGCGCTTTGTGATTCAATATACTCAATGCCGTCGGCCGCAGCAATGGCCCGCTCCAAAGGAGTGGTAATAAACCCGCGGACAAGATCGGCGCTTGCCCCCACATAAACCGTCCTGACCGTAACCACGGAATTCTCATTGCGGGGATACTGGCGAACATTAAGTGAACGAATCGCCTGAAGGCCCGAAATAATGATAAGAAGATTAATGACCAGTGCAAGGACCGGACGCCGGATGAATAGATCGGTTAGTTTCATAATAAAAGTCGGACATAACGATTCAGATAGACCGGCTAAAGTCGGTTTGCCTACCTGAGTGACAAAGAAACTTCATTTTGCCTTGAAAAACCTAGTCCTTTGGGCCAGGATTCTTTACTTGTGTTGCGTGTTGTTGATTATGCATCCGCCGGTTTGGGCATTTTCTTGAATTCAGGTGACAATGTATTGTCTATAACAACGGCCTGGCCGTTTCGAAGCTTAAACACACCGGTACTGACCACTGTTTCCCCCTGTCTGAGTCCGGAAATAACCGAGACAAAGTCCCCGCGTTTTTTTCCCAAACGCACGAATTTTTGATTCAGCACCAAACCGGACGATTTATTTGAATCATTTTTTTGCTCCTCAACCACAAACACGGAGTCTCCGTAAGGTGCATACAGCACTGAGGTGGCGGGAATGGCGAGCACCTCAAGCCGGTCCGGCAACACCACCGATACGTTCACGTACATACCGGGACGAAGCAACTCTGCCGGGTTTTCTACGGTTCCTTGAATCCGAATGTTTCGAGTAGCAACATCAACCTGAGGGTTTATGGCCGTGATTTTTCCGGAAATCACCTGTCCTGGAAACGCATCGGTGGTCAGTCGAATGGCCAGGCCAGAGTATATCCGGGCAAGCCGTTGCTGGGGTAAAAGAAAATTCACATAAATGGGATCCAGAGACTGGAGTGAAACAATCTCATCTCCCTCATTTAGCGTTTGCCCCAGGTTCACCTGGCGAATACCGAGACGGCCGGAAAATGGGGCTCGAATAGTCTTTTTCCCGATAACTGCACGAACATTATCTGCCTGGGCCACTGCCTGTTTATACTCTGCATCGGCGTTATCAAAATCAGATTGTGATACGGTTTTACTGGCCACAAGTTTTTTTGTGCGCTCAAAATTTATTTTTGCGAGCGCCACCTCAGCCTCGGCCGCGCGCAACTGCGCCGATTCGACCGACGTATCCTGCTGCACCAGGAGATCACCCGCTTTCACCATGGAGCCCGGTTCAAAAGCAATATGCACCACTTTTCCCTTAAGTTCCGCGGTAACCACTACCCCCTGAACGGCTTCCAGGGACCCGACAGCGGTTAAAAATAATTCCCACGAGTCGGTTTTGGCCATGGCCGTTGTAACAACTTCCGGAGGCGGCACAAAATTATCCCCATGGGCGATCATCCGTTGGATTTGAAGGCCTTTAATTCCGGCCAACACCCCAATCAATATAATTATTCCAATCAAAGTGATAATTATTCGTTTTACCATAACCCTAAGTTTGCTTTGCCGGTCCCTTGCGTCCGGGCCTGTTTTTTTTTGATGTCCGCTCAATTTTCAACAAAATGATAAAGAATACTAAATTTGAAGCAGATATTCAAGAGAAACACGCCCTCACTCGCTGCACCGAAAACAAATGCCGTTGCCCTGATGTATCAAAGGCACTGAATCATTCAAGGGTCGGGAAGTTTTTTTAGGTCCCATATTGTCGTATTCATAAATTTTTGAACGATTTCGAAACAGAATCGAAGCTCAAAAAGTGATTGATTAAGCAATGGAATCTGCTATAAATTTAGTTGGCAATAAAAATAAAACATAGAAATTAAAGGAGGAAGCGATGAAAAAAGCATTTATTCAACTCGTTGCGGTGGGCCTGATGCTCATCGCGCAGTCTGCCTTTGCTCAATGTCCGTCTGCTCGGGATCGCAATTTAATTCTTACCGATGGCATGGCCGATGTCACGGGACAAAATGATTCAGCCAAAGTGTCCGTTGCCGTTGTGACCCGGGGGCGAAATTTGGAACAGGTTAGCTCAGAAAATGCCGACAAAACCAAATCGGTCATACAAGCCATCAAGGATTTGAACATTAAAGATCTTAAATTGAAGACTTCCGATTATCGCGTGACGCCTCAAAGGGATTATAAAGCCAGGCCGCCCAAAATTAACGGGTATGAAGTACACAATGCCATTGAAATTACGCTGGAAGGATTTGATCCTGAGCCTTTATCCAAGAATATTTCCATGATGATCGGGAAAGCTCTGGAAAGCGGTTCCAACACGATTAATCTTATTCAGTTTTACATTAAAGATAAATCAGCATTAGAAAAACAAGCCTTAAAACAATCAACTCGGCAAGCCATGGATCGGGCGAAAACTCTGGCCGAAGCAGCGGGCGTGAAGTTAAAACGTATGGTTTCACTCAGCACCCAGCCGATTCACATACCGACCCGGCAACATATGCTTCGAGCAGCCGGAATGAAAACAGAGGCCTTGGCAGCACCGCCCATTGAGATAGGAGAAAGCCAAATTCGCGTTCAGGTCAGCATTGCATATGAAATAGAATGAGAAAAGGGAGCTAATATGGCTGCGATGGTTCCGGCACTGTCATATATTGGGCATACCCGCCATTGACATCTCTGCCCTTAGCCTTGAAGGCCTGGCACAGGTTTTCATTGCCTGCCACGCAGAACTTGCACGTTCCGCAAGCCGAATAAATCCAGCCGATGCCGGCCCGATCCCCGGGTTTTTCAGCAATGAGCCAATCATGCAAATCGGAGATTTATCTCATGGATCCTTGATGGGCAAAGGAAGAAGGATGTTTCTAATATCCCGGAAAATCGCTGTTGACAATAAATTTGACCTTCGATATTTGAAAGATAATGTTTCCGGCTATTCAACATTTTCATGTCTTGCATTAAATTCTGAAATCTTCTGAAATCTTATAAGTATTGCACAACGGCTCTTCAAACGTGCAGGGGGCGTTACGGATGAAAGTTAAGGAATTCATGACAACCAATATAGAATCGATTGGCTATAAAAGATCTGCCTACCATGCAGTTGAAAAGATGGTGAACAGAAGGATCCGTTGTCTGCTGGTTCGATTTCCCGGCAAAGAAAAAGAATACGGGGTAATTACAGCAAGGGATGTGGTCTTTAAGGTTTTGGCCAAGGGAATTGATCCAAAGAAGATCGAGGTCTCTAAAATTGCCTCAAAGCCCATTGTCGCCATTGATCAGAATACGGATTTTAAGGAAGTTGCTAAAATTATGGAAGAATCCAATATCGCAAGGGCCTTTGTTTGTGATCAGGATCGGATCATCGGATTGGTGGCGTTAATGGATGTCATGTCCGCTGCCATCATCGCAAGGGCAAGAGGGGAACATGTTTCTTGAAAAGATATTTTCCAAGGGCAATAAAGAAAACCAGGTCATCGGGCACATCACCAAACAAATCAAGCTCCTGTGTACCGCCTGCGGCTTCTTCAAGACGGCCCTTGAAACAGACAATCTGAACCTCATGCGACAGATCATGGATATTGAACGGTCGGCAGATAACATCCGAAGGGATATCATATCGAAAATTTATGAAGGCGCATTTTTGCCCTATCTCAGACCGGATCTTTGTAAATTTGTTGAAATTGTGGACAGTATCTTTGATTTGCTCAAGGATACCGGATACAGATATTTGGATTTAAAGCTTCCCGATCAGCTGAAAAGCGAGTGTGTCCAGGTTGCTTTCCTGAACCGCCGCATTTGTGAGATGCTATTGATCACCTTTGAGTCCATGCTCAAGGGCGAAGATCTTAGAGAAAAAATTCTGGCAATCCGGATTTATGAAAAAAAAATTGATGATATTAAATTCGATCTGATTCGAGATGCACGAAAGATAGAAATCACAAATTTTTGGGACGGTGAAATTCTGTCCCAATTCCTTTCCTGCCTGACCTCCATAAGCGACGTCATTGAGGATGCAAGCGATCATCTCCAGATCATCCACGTAAGCATGAAGTGAATGAAAATAGTATGATGATGTGAGAGATAACGGAGTCTTTTTGTGTGGAAGATCATAAGCGGTATTTTTCTGGGCTGGAGCTTGGGTGCCAATGATTGTGCAAATATCTTCGGAACAGGGGTCACAACCGGTATTGTAAAATACCGGACCGCCATTCTTTTGACAGCGATCTTTGTATTGATAGGATCTATTATCGAGGGGCCCAAATGCATGAGAATTGTTAGCAACCTTTCTCGACTGGTTCCCATCGAGGCCTTTTTATGTGCCCTTGCCGCCGCCATCACCATGACGATCCTGACTTATTTTGCCATTCCCGCTTCGACTTCCCAAGCCATCATCGGCGCCGTTATAGGGGCCGGAATTTTATCGGGATCAGCAGATTTTTCCAAGCTGATCAAGATCCTTGCATGCTGGATTCTGACACCTATCGGCGGAATAATTTTCGGGTATCTGCTTTACTATGGCCTTAAGTTTATCTTTGATAAGACGATTCCGACTCTTACATATCGAAACACCATCTACGCCGTCGGCATTATTGTGGCAGGGTGCTACGGGGCCTATTCTTTAGGAGCCAACAACGTGGCCAATGTGACCGGCATATATGTGGGATCCGGTCTCCTGTCCTGTCAAATGGCCGGGTTCATCGGAGGGCTCAGTATTGCTTCGGGCGCACTTACTTACGGCAAAAAAGTCATGCTTACGGTTGGGAAAGGCATTGCCCCCCTGGACCCTTTTACGGCCCTTGTGACAGTCCTGGCAGAAGCGCTCACCCTTCATCTTTTTACCCAGATCGGGGTTCCGGTTTCATCGTCTCAGGCGGTTGTCGGAGCGGTAGTGGGTGTGGGCATCGTGGGTGGGGTCCGGACGCTCAATCCAAAGATATTGGTAAAAATCGCCGTGGGATGGCTTATGACCCCTTTTGCAGCAGGATTCATGGCCATGATTTTTATTAATGTTATGCCTGCCTGATTCATTTTGACCGCAGGGCCACGTCATTTAAACAACTCTCGATAACCAAAATTCAAAGCTATTGACGTCGCCGTCGTGAATCGTTCTCCCTGTGTTGGGATTCAAACGAGTTTGCTCTGAAAGAAACTTGAAATATGCACTTCTTAAAACATACCGATAGGCGGCGCTTCCTCCGGATCAATAATGACCTCTAATAACGTCGGACCCTTCCGCCGACACAACGCTTGGCAGTCTAGGTTTTCAAAATCTTTAGAATCTCGAATTTTGTGAGCATTTGCCCCGGTTGCCTCCGCCATCATGCAAAAATCAACCGGCGGAATCGCAAAATCAACAGATTCCCTAAATGCCAGGCGATGACCGTGCCGAATCATTCCATATGCATGGTCATTCAATAGCACAAAAATTACCGGCAGCCGCTCCGTTACGGCTACGGTAATTTCCTGGCCGCTCATCAAATAGCATCCGTCACCCGTAAAACATACCACTGGAGTATTTCGCGATCCCAACGCCATACCCACCGACGCGCCGATGGCCCACCCCATAGAAGCAAACCCCAATGATAAATGGTAGTTTTGGGGATGGCGGTGAAAAAAATAATGGATGGACCAAGGTACGCTGTTACTGTTATCGATGAGAAAACGGGTTTCAGGCGGAAAATGCCGTATGATTTCACAAATCAGTCGCTGGGGTTTGATGATTGGCGAGGCGTTTTCCCGCCGGCAACTTTCCGGTGCCTGGACATCAATTTGATGGGGCACATATGGGGATTCTTTTAGATGATCCGAATACGATTGCAAGAGTATATCGTGTTCTTTCCCCCTGCCGGCCAGAGAACGTTTGCCCTCCGGCTTTAGGGATTCAACCCGTGAGCAAAGCTCCTTGAATATCATGGGTATAGTTCCGTAAACATGCAGACGTGCCATTGGAGAACGCTCAAAACATTTTTTTTCATGATGAATATGAACCAGCATGTCATTCATTAACACGGGATCCCACCCGCTGGTTGACCATTCGTTCAGATTGGTGCCGACCGCCAGTATGAGACCAACGGATTCATCCGTCAGCGCCTTACGGGCCGATTTATGTCCGGCAAAGCCAAACACACCGCGTGCCAAAGGATGATAAGGATTTATCGAGGATTTTCCACGCTGTGTGGTGACAATGGGAGCACCGATAAGTTCGGCAAATTGAATGATCTCTTGGCCGGCGCCTGCACAATTATGGCCGATAACCAACACCACCTGGCGGTTTTGGTTTAACACAGTGTATATCTCTTTACAAAGCGTTTCCAGTGCCGCAACATCCACCTCTGAGGTGGGTCGAGTCAACAAACCGTGCAAATTTGGAAAAGCCATTTCACCCCTTTTGTCAGAACGCAAGAGATCAACCGGCACACTTAAATGTGCGGGACCTTTTGGGGAGCCCAAGGCCGTGGTCAGTGCAGCAGCCAGTTTTTTCTCCAATTGGTCGGGGTGGGTAACCATTGTGTTATATCGGGTACAGTGTTCAAACATTCCCAGTACATCCGTGACATCCGCAGAGGACTCCTGAAAAGCGCCCATGCTGAAATAGGGCAACCGCGTTTGTGCCGTAAGTACGAGCAAGGGAATATGATCCGTATATGCTGAAGCAACACCGGTAATCAGATTGGTTGCTCCGGGACCGGTGGTTCCACAGCACACACCAATTTTTCCGGTTTCACGGGCATAGCCGTCAGCCATAAACGCCCCGCCCGCTTCATGACGAGCGAGAATGCTGCGGGGACCGCCCCGTGTTTCGCTGCGTGCAAGTGCATCATACAAGGGGCCAATCGGACCGCCCGGTACGCTAAAAATATATTCCACACCAAATTGTTCCAAATAGTCGATGATTAAATCGCTTAGCGTCATTATACACCTTTGTTCTCTGCTTTTTTTTAGTTTCTTGGTTGTTCAAGGAAATTGTCGGGCCTGTTCCCTTGCCAAAACATCGACCCGTTTCAGCAGAGTCGGGATGCGATGAACTCCATGCATTAAAAGCCGCTATCATCATTCACAGCTTCTCTGTGCCCAACATTACGGGTCAACTCCGCTACTTTCCCATCTATGCGTAATGCTTTCATGGTGAATAATTAGCGATATCCCCGGGTCGTGTCAATTGTTTTTATATTACAGGGGATCCCCGTCCTGCAATTGACACCCCGGCGGTAATTTTCTATAATTCCAAGAACAATAAATTTTCTGAATTGTCCGGCACCCAATAACATCAGGGGGAGATATGAAAAAACTACTCATCTGCTTTGCAGCCGGATGCCTGGGGGCTCTGGCAAACAGCCTGACCGTGTGGGCCTTTGGTGAATACGGAATCACAAAACAATTTGGGGTGGCCATTGCGCCGGCCCTGAAGCTTTCCTGGTTATACCCGAGAATCGTGTGGGGAGGGCTTTGGGGGTTGGGATTTGTTTTTCCCTTTTTAAATAGCAGGCTTATTACAAAGGGCGCTTTGATCAGCATCTTTCCCACCCTTGTACAACTGTTGGTTGTGTTTCCGCTAAAAGCAGGCAAAGGTTATTTGGGCATGGATCTCGGAATGTATACCCCGGTATTTGTTGTCTTTTTTAACCTTATATGGGGAGTTGTCGCAGCGCTGGCAATAAAATACTCAAAATGATCTTATATGTTTAATTTCTTGTTCATTTTTAAAGGATTGTATAAGATATCAGAACTGTTCTATAGATGAGATACAATTTATCAGTAACGTATTGATTATTATTTTTGGACTCTTTCAACCCTTACTTTTTATTCTTCAGCAAGGCTTCGAGATCAGCGAACGGCCTGTGGATAAAGGATGGCTCCCGCTCGTCGCCCGGTGTTGCCTCGCCATACGCTTCGGCGACCTCATGTCGCGAGTGCTCATTGTCGTGACAGTAGATACACAACAATTCCCAATTGCTGCCGTCAGGCGGATTGTTATCGTGGTTGTGATCCTTATGATGAACCGTGAGCTCTCGAATTTTCTTGCCCGAGAATTCACGTCCGCACCTTGCACATATTTTCGGAAATATTTTGAGCGCTCGCTCTCGATAAGTCTTCTCCAGACGTGTCCGGTTCCGCCGGGCCTCGGCGATAATCCGGTTCATTTTGCGGGTTTTTGTGCGTGTCTTCTTCGATGACATGTGGGTGTAGCCTCCTACCAATCAACCTTTACTAAACCCTAAAAACACACCCTTTAGCTAATCCATAGAAACAATGCATCAAAGCAGCAAATATTGTCAAGCTTTGTAACTAGTCAAGATCATAAAAGGGTTAACAAATCTATTCTTTTCAACTAAAATAGAAACAAACTTTTCTTTCGACTCACGAAAAACAGGTGAACATGATTACAATCGATGGCAGTCAGAAATCAGGGTCCGGAACCATAGTCAGAGATGCCGTTCCTTTTTCAGTCTTAACGGAAAAGGAACTTTTTCTCACAAATATCCGGGCCAATCGCACCAAGCCCGGCTTGAGGGCACAGCATCTGCGAGGGGTTAAAGCATCCGCTCAGATTTGCCAGGGTGAGCTGGCAGAAGCGACAATCGGCTCGAAAGAAATCCGATTCAAGCCCGGAAAAGGAATCCGGGGCGGCACTTTCAAGTGGGATATCGGAACGGCGGGTTCTGCAACCATGCTGGCCCTAAGCGTGATACCTTTAGCACTCTTCGCCGATAAACCCTCCCGTTATGAGATCACGGGCGGACTTTTTCAGGACTTCGCTCCATCGATTTACCACCTCAAATACGTCTTGTTAAGGATTTTGGAAACAATGGGGATCAATGTCCAGATAAAGATTATCCGGCCGGGTTATGTTCCCAAGGGAAATGGTCAAATCCAATTAAAGGTCTTTCCCGTAAGAGAGATCATCAAACCGCTGATACGGGTTGACCCGGGAAAAACTACCGGTATAAAAGGCATTGCCCTTTCTTCACTGCTCAAAAAGAGAAACGTCTCCGATAGAATGGCAGAAGAATGTCAACGACGGTTAACATCCAAGGGATATGTTCCGAATATTGAAATTCTTTATGATGATAAAAACAATCCGGTTTATCCGAGGACATCCATTCAGGCCGGAGCGTCCCTGGCAATTTGGGCCGAAACAGATACCGGTTGCCTCATGGGATCTGACATGGCCGGTGCAACGGGAAGACCCGCCGAATATATCGGAAAAAAAGTGGCCGATCACCTGATCCAAGTTCTTGAAACTGATGCAACGGTTGATGAACACGTGGCCGATCAGCTCATACCTTTCTGCGGGCTGGCCCACGGTTGGAGTTCCTATATGATACCCAAAATGACCGCCCATATTGAAACTCGACTGTGGCTGATCGAAAAGATGCTCGGCGCAAAAACAGAAGTGAAAGATAATAGACTCCGTATCAAAGGAATAGGG
>CAZIIV010000007.1:24134-47229 GCA_964539365.1 uncultured Desulfobacteraceae bacterium
GCTCGGCGCAAAAACAGAAGTGAAAGATAATAGACTCCGTATCAAAGGAATAGGGCACCGACGGTAACATATATTAATCGCATCAGATGTGGACTCTCGAAAGTATGGCGGTACAACGCAGTATTTCGATAATCGGCTTTTCATATCTTTATAAATATAACGGGCGCGAGATGCACTGCATCCCCGACATCAACCATCTTTGCCGGAGGTAAGGCTTGTGATCAATGATTCGATTTTTCAGGATAAAAGGAAGCGTATTATTTTATCCATTTTCCAAAACATCTCTTATTTTCTTTGAGAGCGTTCTAATATTAAATGGTTTCTGGATAAAACCATTACAACCACGCTCCATTATTTCGGTCGCTTGACCGTTAATGCCGTATCCGCTGGAAAGGAGAACCTTGATATCAGGGTTTAAATCTTTTAATTTGTCATAAGTTTCGGCACCATCCATGATCGGCATCATTATATCCAGAATAACCATATCGATCTTTTCCATATTCTTTTCATATATCTCTACAGCTTCTCTTCCATTCTCTGCGATCAAAACTTCATACCCCAAACTTTCAATCATGTTTCGTCCGACATCTAAGATCATATCCTCATCATCAACAAAAAGAATCTTTTCCGTGCCCCTTAGTACTTTTTCATAAACATTCTTTTCTTTTACCGGCTCCTTTTCTGAGACCGGCAGATGTATCTTAAACGTTGTCCCTATATCTTTTTTGCTGTAAAGATCTATGAACCCGCCATGATTCTTGATAATACCATACACAGAGGCCAGTCCCAGCCCGGCACCTCTATCCATCCTCCTGGTTGTAAAAAATGGATCGAATATTCTTTCCTGGACCGCTTTATCCATGCCCACACCGGTATCCGTTAAAGAGATTTGAATATACTTACCCGGCTTCAGCTGATACGGTCTTTTATAGTTCTGATCAACGACAACGTTCTTTGTCCGGATATATAGGTCTCCTCCTCCGGGCATCGCCTGCCAGGCATTTATATATAGATTTAAAAGCACCTGTTCAATTTGTTTTTGATCAACTTCTACCAGCCAAATATCCGTTTGGCACTTTAAATAAATGGCGACTTCTTTTTTTATTCGCCCAAACCTGTCAGCGCTTTTACTAACGATTTCGTTTACGTCAGTCTGTTTGACTTCGTATTTTCCGCCTCTGGCAAAGCCCAATAGCTGTTCTGTAAGTTTTACCGAGTTCTTTATGCAATCCTCTATTCCTCTGAGGTGTTCCACATGGGGATGATGAGGTTCCATTTGCAAATACATTAAGGCTGTACGTCCCTGTATTCCCATTAGCAGGTTGTTGAAGTTATGTGCAATGCCGCCGGCCAGTGTAGCGACGGCTTCCATCTTCCGGATTTGTTGAAGTTGTCTTTCCAGTTTTTTTTGTTCACTGACATCTCTTAGAGTTACGGCACTGCCCCTTGGGTTTCCTTTTTTATCCCTGTAAACCGCTCCGCTAATGCTAACATGTATAATGTTCCCTTCTTTGGTGCAACAACGAGTTTCAATGCCTGAAAAACTGCTACCAGCCAGCAAGCTATCTCGCATTGTTTTAATTTCCGGCCAAGCATCCTTTGCCACAAAAACATTAACCGACTTGCCAAAACACTCCTTTAAGGTCCACCCGAAAACACGTATAAAGGCAGGATTGAAATATTCTACTTTGCACCCAATATCGAAAAGGACAACTGGATCCGGAATTGTCTCCAGAATCGTACGATATTTTTCCTCGCGCTCTTCAAAAGCATCTTCAACATTCTTGCTTTCCGTGATATTTGAATTAATTGAAAGCATTGCTATGCTCATCCTCTCAAGAATTAAAAACGGTTAAAATACCACATGAGTTGACTCAACTCCTGCGATTTTACAGAAAAAACAATTTATTATACCCGGACAGAGCGATTGTCGAGGTTTGCCCGGTTCCGGCTGTGTCACCCTTTTAAAATTTGAAATACTCATTTTAGGTAGTAATAAGGTATATGGTTATACTCCATGAAAATTCGTCCCATAGGTTCTCATTCCTATGGGACAGAGATGCACCCACCCCGAAAATCTTAATGGGCTAAATTAAGTTAAGCAAAAATCATGCAAGCTTTAACAATCAATTTTGAAAACTATCCACTATAATACTATTTCAACAACTTAGATTATATTGGCAACTTACTCTCCAAAAGTATCTGACAATATTTGACAGTAAGTTTGCTCCTTTTGGGTAGTTTCAAATTATCTTGGGAAATGTCAGGGAATTGTCTGTATTTTATTAATCATTCGGCCAACATCCTTTGGGTCTGAAAAATTTCCTTTTATACTCGGTTGGCCGGGTTGCTCTTGGGATCATCGTACCACGTGAAATAGGTCTCGGTGCCCTTGCGGCCCGAATCGACCAGCGCCTTTTTCCTGGCGTCGGTTATCTTGAATTCCGTGGTCTTGACCCCCAGAGTATCGATGTAGATGGTGCGCTGCCAATCGTCGCCGTGCAGGTGATAGTTGGCCTGAGCATCCATCAGGGTTTTGAGCAGGTTGCGGGTATAGTCGAAAAAGTCGTCGATGGCTTCGACCACCGGTTCGGCCTGGTCGCGAAACATCGCGATTTCCCTCTCTGAATCCAGTCGAAATCCCAACGTTTCCTTGTTGTAGATGTACGAACTGATGTCGAGCTTTTTTCTTTTTAGCCCGGTATTGTGTTTTTTGTAGTATTCGGTTACCACCCCGTGGCTTCTGAGGTTTTCGGTGTCCAGGTAGCGCTGTCGGTCGAAGATCTTGACCGGGTAGTTGTCCAGCACGCCGCCATCCACGTAAACGTCGCCCCGGGGACTGCGCCGGGACGCGAAAAAGAGGGGGATCGACATGGAGATGCGCACCGCGTCTGACACGCACATGCGCGGGGTGTGCTCGTGGGAAAAAACTTCGGCAAAATGCGTGGAAATATTGGTTCCCATGAAATACATGTCCCGAAATCCCTTGCGAGTTTTCTGCTGCTGAACCTGGTCAAATGTGACGTTGGGGTTGCCGGTCTTTTGAGCGATCAGCTCGCTGATCCATTGCCGGAAATAATCGCCCTTGTACCAGCCGAATTCCGACAGCAGGCGATCCACGTCCCGGAACAATCCGAAGTCTTCATCCATAAATTTTTCAAAATTCATCTTGTCGAGGATCTGTCGGGTTTCGGCCGGAGTGTAGTTTAGCCCCACCAGCACGGCATTGATCGCCCCGGCCGATGTGCCGCCTACCCGGATGATATCGGGCAATATCCCCTTTTCTTCCAGGACCTGCAGTGCTCCCACATAGGCAATGCCCTTCACTCCGCCGCCTTCGAATACCAGATTGCGAAAATGATACGCCATGGTTCACCTCCTTTTTAAACCGAAAATTTCTAACTTTAAATAAAAAAATCCCCCCAATAATTTCAGTTTTCAGGCAGGTACGTTTAAAAGAAACTTTTGACATCATTTGCTATTTCCGGATGATAAAACTTACCTCTTTCACCTTTTGTAAAATCATATTCTTTTCTCATGTTCATTCACCATATATTTTAATTTCTTGTTTTGTAGCTTTCCGGCTTGAAATAATTCTGATCCTAACAGCATCTCGGCTTTCTTCTTGTAAAGCATGGATTACGATCAGTAATCTTTACGTCTGGGGTCGCCCCATGATAACCAACTATAATAACAGTAAAATAAGCATAAAACAGCCCCCGAAATCGTCTTAAACAACTTTTTTGACCCCTAAAAGAATCGTTTAAGTTGTAAATAGTACCTTAAAAAATCCTTAGACCTATCATTTTTTACCCCAAATAGCATGTTTAAGACCAAAAAACGGTCTTTTTTTGAACTCTTTTATCAAATTTTCAAACAGTTAGCGTGGTTCGACCCGAAATCGCAGTACGAAGCACTGCTGGGTTCTTGGCTTTATATCGCTCGCCTGGACATCAAGGACCAGCTTCCTCTCTTTTCTGCTCGCCGCGTTTCGGAGGGATGGACCACCAAAAAGGTGATACAACTGATCAACATGGTGTTTCAGAACAATATGCTGGTAGACCTTGGCGAGCAGGAGATTTTCCGCATCGATGGCAAGGTCGACTTCTTCACTTATGACGGCATTATTTTTGTTGCCGACAAGAAGAACTTCGAAACCGCACTGAATTTTCGAGAAGGCATGGAGCAGAACCGTGACGAGATCGTTAAAGAGTTCTATTCACTTGGGTTATTTGAAAATGCGGCTGCGGTCTCCGATCTGGTTGGGAATAATCTTCGCCACCTGAGAAGGTTGTCCCAAGTTAAAAAAGCGGGCTACTACAAAGACCCCAACTTTTTGGCGAGCCTGAAAAAGGTAAACGAAGAAGATGGCTGGGGAATTCAATATTCACCTGACGGAAAACTTCTTGTCACCGAAGACGACATTGAAACCGTCCTTCGGGTTTTGAATAACGACCGACTCACATCAAAGATAAATGCCGAGAACTTTGATGTTGATGTGAAGCACAAGCTTGGAAACGGTAGATGACAAAATGCATTTTGTCATCAGGTCCTTCTAATATTGAAAGCCTATGGCGCATTTTCCTTTGGATACATCCCGCATGCCCAATTTTATCTTGACAACATTTCTGACGTTTAATAAATTATCTGCGCATGGACTTAATTAAATTGGATAGCATTATGCCTGACACGCAAAAAGCGGCCAGGGTGTTCAAGGTCCTTTCGGTCGAAACGCGGGTACGGATGATCGAGTTGCTCAAGCGGCGCTCGCTCTGCGTGAACGCCCTGGCCAAAACCCTGAATATCACACCTGCAGCGGTTTCCCAGCACTTGCGCGTGCTGAGGGATGCCGACTTGGTTATCGCCGACAAGCAGGGTTACTTTGTCCATTATCGGGTGAACGAGAAAACGCTTGCCGATTGGAATCAAACGGCGAAGCGGATTCTGGAACAGGATAAATAACAGTCTGGAAACTCTCTTTTTTTGCCTTATGAAAAAGCGTGTGCGCAGACACTTAACAGAAAGGAGACAGCAAATGTGTGACAAGAGATGCGAATGCCAAAATCCGGAGCGGCTCAAGGGAAAAGTGGAAGAATGCACGCCGGAGCAGGTCAGGGAATGCCATGGGAACGCAACGGCACACCCGTGTGCGGTGGGTGAAAAAATACCTGAGAAAAAGGACGAAGCATGAGAAACGGACACCAATACCCTGAAAACGACATTGCCATCAAGGTTCAGGGGCTCGCCAAAAGTTTTGGTGACGTCCAGGCCGTCGCTGCGGTCGATTTTGAGGTGAATTCCGGAGAGCTGTTCGGGTTTCTGGGTCCCAACGGAGCAGGCAAGACCACGACCATCAATATGCTTACCGGCCTGGCGCGCTCTGACGCCGGAACCATTCATATCGGCGGCATCGACTGCACCAAGAAGCCGCGAGCCGCTCAACACCTGATCGGCGTGGTTCCCGACGAAAGCAATCTGTACCCGGAGCTCTCCGGTTTTGACAACCTGTGCTTTTGCGCCGCCCTGTATGGCATGGGCAAGGCCGAGCGGCAGGCGAGGGCGAAGGAAATGCTGGATGCCTTCGATTTGACCAAGGCAGCGGCACGCAAGTTCGGTGGCTATTCCAAAGGCATGAAGCGCAAGCTGACCATCGCCGCCGGAATCATCCACAAACCGAAAATCCTGTTTCTCGACGAACCCACCACGGGTATTGATGTCGCCAGCGCCAGGCAGTTGCGCGGGCTTATCGGCGATCTGCACAAAAACGGAACGACCATCTTTCTGACCACTCATTATATCGAGGAGGCGGAGAGGTTATGCGACCGAATCGCCTTCATCATGTCGGGCCGCATTGTCCGGGTCGACACCATTGCGAACCTTGTTCAGCCTATCCGGGAAAAACATGTGATGCAGATCACCTGCGCAAACGATTCGGGAGATCTGCCGGGCGGACTCGCGGGAGAATTCCCCGACCTGAATTTCACCAGTCCGCAACCGGGGTTGATTCAGGTGGAAGCCGATGCGTCTATCCGCGTCGGGCCGTTGGTTCGTTTTCTTGAGGATCGCGGGGCCGAGGTGTGGGAGGCCAGGAAAATAAGACCAAGTCTTGAGGATGTCTTTGTCCGGATCACCGGGGTCTGTGCGGACGTCATGCGCAAGGAAAAAGAAAAATTGGGAGGAAACCAATGAAACGCTGGATCGCCTTCTGGAATATACTGGCCAAGGATTTTCGTACCTACTATCTGAAGCCGCCGAACATCAGTTGGGGGCTTATTTTTCCGCTGGCTTGGACCGGCATGTTTTTTATCAAATCCGGAAGTGGTCTGGAGAGCATTTCCTCGATACTTCCTGGGGTGATCGCCCTGTCCGTTTTGTTCGGCACCACCTCCCTGCTTGCGGTGACCGTGACTTTCGAGAAGAAAAACCGCTCGTTCGAGCGGCTGCTGCTAGCTCCCATCCCTCTTGAACTGCTGATGCTGGCCAAGACCAGCGGAGCTATTCTGTTCGGGGTGGTCAACGCCTTTGTGCCCATACTCATGGCGGTGTTTCTGATCGACCTGGGCCATGTGGACTGGTTGGTCTTTGTTCCGGCGGTTTTTCTGATCTCCGTGGCGTCGACCTTTCTGGGCCTGTTCATCGCGGTGGCGGTCAGCGAGGTATTCGAGGCCCAGACCTTTTCCAATTTCTTCCGTTTTCCCATGATTTTCCTGTGCGGATTGTTTTTCCCCATCAGCGCGCTTCCGGTTTTTCTCAAGCCTCTCTCCTACGCGCTTCCCCTGACCTATGGGGCGGACATGCTCCACGGAGCCATCCATGGCGGGAATATGCTTTCCGTTCCAATCGATATGGCGATCCTCGCCGCGTTCTGTGTCGGTTTATTCATGGTGAGCCTCCGCAATATCAGGAGGCGCTGGATTGCCTGATTGCCCGGACAGCGATGAGTTTCTGCTGCAGGCCACCGGCCGAGGCGACCTGGCGGCCTTTTCACGTATCGTGGAACGCCATCAAGCCTGGGCATGGCGGGTCGCCTATCGCTTTACGGGAAACGAGAAAGACGCTTCGGACATCGTCCAGGAGGCTTTTCTACGCCTTCTGGGCGCTTCCGGACGCTATCGGCCAACAGCGAAATTCCGGACCTATTTCTATCAGATCATCTCCCGCCTTTGTTTGGACCAAGCGAAAAGAAAGCGGCCGTTGCTTTACGAAACGGCACCGGACACCCCAGACCCCTCTCCCGATATCACGGACAAGATGATGCGGCAGGAAAACGCCATCGCAGTTCGTGCCGCCCTTGACACACTTCCCCCCAATCAACGGTTGGCTATTGTGTTCCGCTACTATGAGAACCTGGGTTACGAGGAGATCGCCTCGGCCCTGGAGACAACAACCAAAGCCGTCGAACGACTGCTGGCCCGTGGTCGGGAACGGTTGCGGGACGTACTCGGCAGCCGGGAAAACTTTTTTTAATTTTCGGGCGGGGGTTTTTCCGCCTTCGCTCGTTTAAAAGAATAAAGAGGTGAGTAGATAATGTGGTCATGCGCCAAAAACCGAAAATACCTGAACGCTTATATAGACGGCGAACTGCCGGAGCGGACACGTCGCGAGGTTGAACGCCATCTGGCGGGGTGCCCGGCTTGTCTTCTTGAGTTAGACGGGTTGCGTGGGCTTGCGCCGCTTTTGGAGAAGGACGAAGTGCCTCCGGTTCCTGCCGGGTTGTCGGCCCGGATTTTGGCCGAAGCGGCCTTCCGGCAGAGGCGAAAAGAAACCGAGAAAATGTCCGGCTGGCAGTGGCGTGAGTTCCTGTTCCAACCCTGGCTGGTCAGAGGGGCGACCACCGCCGCCTTGGTCGTTGGACTGGCCGTTGGAGCCTTGATGGGTTGGACAAGCTACCTGCGCCCTGATTCGGGGCAGTGGGTGATCATGGCAACCGATGAGAAAGCCGCAAGGAATATGTATGCCTTTGATGTCCTGGGCGCGGAGCCGCGAGGTTCCATCGAAGCCGCGACTCTGGCGCTTCTGGATGACTGAAGATGAGGAAAGCTATGTGGAACAACCTGCGTAAACCCCTGTTTGCCCTCTCCGTGGGCTTGAACCTGGCGTTTATCGCCATGTGGTTGGTTCATTCGCTATCGGCCCCAGGTGATGCGGGAGGTCTTTCTCGCCCGGAGATTGAGGGCGCGGTTCCTTCGGCGATTCATCGTGAAATAGGCGTGACGGAAGAACAGTGGCGAAAGATCGAGCCATTAGTTCTGGATTTCCGGGAAAAGGCCGGAAAGCAGCGCCAAAAGATAAGCGCTCTGAGGGGCCAATTGATGGACCTGCTGACCAGTCCCGAGGTGGACGAAGCCGCCATACGGGAAAAACAGGAAGAGATTCTGGCGGGCCAGCGCCGGATGCAGAACCTGGTCATCGATCATCTGCTCAAGGAAAAGGAGCTCCTCTCTCCGGAACAGGGTAAGAGACTGATGCAATCTCTCTGCGAGCAAAGTCGAGATGATAGCGGCATGGTTTCCGGAAAAGGTTTTGGCCGGGTGTTGGATGAAAAAACCGGTCTCATGTCGGACAAGGAGAAAACGGAATCACCATGAAGATACTGCCGCTTTTGCTGATTGTGGGATTGCTTGGGGGATGCGCCTCCATACACCCGACAGATCCATACGCTTCGGTCAAGTTGAGAGGAGTCTCCTCCACGGGGTTTGATGTCGAGCTTCAAGCGACCAGAATTCCCAAAGGCCCGTTGACGCTGCAACAGGCCATCGAAACGGCGCTTGCCAACAATCCGGAGGTTGCGGCGCGAGGATGGGACTCATCGGCGGCGCGGGCCAGACGGGATCAGGCTTTCGGGGCGAGACTACCCAGGCTTGGCTTTGTGGGAGGATATTCCCACTACTTGGATGACCAAAGACTCATTGCCGCCAGCCAGGATGGAGAGCCAGGACTTTTTGGGCGGGATATCGTTTCCGGCGATCTCGTCCTGACCATGCCGCTTTTCACCGGCGGGCGGCTGGTGAACCAGGTAAGAGCCGTAGAACTGCTTCAGAAGGCGGCCGATCATCGACTCGTTCGTTCCAGGGAAGAGCTTGTTTTTAATGTATCCAGTGTTTTTTTAAACATGCTTGCCCAGCAGCATGTCATCGAATCCCTGGCGTTCTCCCGGCAAACCCTGGCGGAGCACCTGAAGCGTATTGATGCCCTGGTCGAGGCACAAAAAGCCGCTCGGGTTGACCGGATGCGAACGGAGGTTCGTTTGGCGGATGTCGAACAGCTTTTGGTCCGGGAAAAAAACCTCTTGGCCATCCAGCGCCGCGCCTTAGCAAGCCTGCTTGGGCTGGAGGATCAAGATAAAGAAATATCCCCGCAAGGGGAGCTGGAGGTTCAGGAAAAGGGAATGCTTCCCGATTTAGAGACAGTTCTCTCAAGAGCCTGGAAAGAACGTGGCGACTATCTGGCGGCACGTTCTTCGCTTGAAGCCCAGGCCAAAAACGTGGATGTGGCCAAATCCGGCCATTGGCCGACGGTTTCTGTTCAAGGTTCGTATGGCGGACGGTGGGCAAGCGGACCGACGACAGACGCGGGTGATGAAACAGGAGATGTGGGACGGGTCGGTCTTGTGCTGGAAGTACCGATTTTCGAGGGCGGACAGGTGGACGCGGGTATCCGTGAACAGCGAGCAAATCTCGCCGCAGCACAGGAACGCTTGCGCTTACTGGATCTCCAGGTGCGTCTGGAGGTTGAAACCGCACTGCTAAATGTTGAATCATCCGGCGAGCGTGCGGCCGCTGTCCGAACATCCATTGCCCAAGCCAAGGAGAGCCTGCGCATTGAGCAACAAAAATATAGTCTCGGTAAAGGGGCCATTGTGGATGTGCTTGATGCCCAAGCCGCCCTTTTGGAAACGGAAACCACATATTACCGGGTCCTGGCTGACTTTCATACGGCAATGGCTCAACTCAAATTGGCGATGGGTGAAGAATGAAAAAACAAACTGTCTTGATAATACTGATCATCGGCTTGCTTGCCGTGGCCGGAATATTTTTCATCCGGGGCGTCATCCCCGGGGAATCTGAAACCAATCAATCCAACAATCAGAAAAAGCCTCCCCGGGTTCGTGCAATTGCCGCGACCAAAGCAGCGATTTCGAGCGGTCTGGAATTAACCGGGTCTGTGGAGCCTTACCGGGTTGCCCGTTTAGCTTCGCCCGCTGAAGGTCCGGTTGCGGATATCCGTGTGCGGGAGGCTGACCGCGTAAAAGCCGGTGACTCGCTGCTTTCCATCGGACGAAAAAAAGGCGCCGATGCTTTGATCATCTCCCTTCGGGAGGAACTCAAAAAAGAGGAGGACAACCTGCGCAGAACTCGTCAGCTTGTCGAAAGCGAGGCCCTGCCCGGTGAACAGCTCGATCAGGCCAGGAGCGCCTTTGAAAAGGTTCGTGCTCAACTGGTCCAGGCGGAGGAAACAGCCCGGGATTACACCATTTACGCTCCCTGGGAGGGGGTGGTATCTCGGGTTAATGTGAAGGAAGGGGAATTCGTTGCGCCGCGTGCCGTGCTTCTGGAAATTTACGATCCTTCCAGTTTGGTGATCCTTGCTGCAATTCCCGAAAGACACGCCGCCGAGGTAGCCCCCGGAATGCGCGTCGATGTGAGACTGGACGCCTATCCTGATGATATTATGCAAGGCCGGATTGAACGTGTGTACCCCTATCTCGACTCCCGCCTGCGCACCCGGACCATGGAAATCACCCTCGAAAAACCTATTGATCTGCTTCCGGGTATGTTTGCCCGTTTGAACGTGCTGCTGAAAAACATTGACGATGTCGTCATCGTGCCTTTGGAAGCGCTGGTCACGACACCGAAAGGTCCAGTGGTTTTCGTGGTGGAGGATGGAAAGGCTATCGCAAGAGCAGTGGAAACCGGCATCGAGGCGGACAACCGTATTCAACTTGTCTCCGGGGTCCAGCCCGGCGACAAGGTCATCATTGCCGGTAACGAGAAACTTAAAAGTGGTGTAGAGGTGAGCGTTGCGATGGATGAAAAATCGGGCATAGGGAAAAACAAAGACATGGCCGAGCAACCCGCCCTGCAGAATAACAAGGCGGGAGGCGACGGGCAATGAAGATAACTCAGTACGCCGTCCACCGCCGCCTGGCCACCAGCGCTATCGTTATCGCGCTCGTTGTTCTTGGGCTTTATGGCCTTTGGCGGCTGCCGGTGGATTATCTGCCCAACATCACCTATCCGCTGGTCAAGGTTCAGATAAAATGGGCTGGAGCCACCCCGGAAGAAATCGATACGGATATCGCCGACCCTCTCGAGCGTCTCATGTCCACGGTGGATCGTTTGGATTATCTCGAATCCTCCTCCATCGAGGGGATGTATAACCTGAACGTCTATTTTGAATACGGTGCGGATGTCGACATAGCGTTTCAGGATGCCCTCGCCGCTTTGACCCGCGCCCAACAGGACCTGCCTGACGACATTGAAGCTCCTTATGTATACAAGGCCGACCCGTCGCAGCTTCCGGTAATGCAGTTGATAATCAGTTCCGACCGCTGGACCCCCGTAAAACTGCGAGATTGGGCCGACAACTGGCTTCAGGACCGCATTCTGGCCGTCCGGGGGATAGCCGGAACCGAAGTGGTCGGCGGACTGGAACGTGAAATCCGCATCCTGCTCGATCCCGCCGCCATGGAAAAATATCAGCTTTCCCTGGATGCGGTTATCAAACGGGTTGCTGCTGAAAATGTCGAGCAGACCGGCGGCCGGGTCACCGTCGGGCCAAAGGAAATCATCGCCCGTACCATGGGTGAGTATTCAAATCTTGAAGATATTCGCACGGTTGTCGTGGCCGGAGAGGGGCACCAGAAAGTCTACCTGCGGGATATCGCCAAGGTAATCGACGGTCACGAGGAAGCGCGGGTGATGACCCGTTTCAACGGGCGCGAGAGCGTCAAGATTTCGGTGCTGAAGGAAGCCGAGGCCAACACCGTACAGACAGCCGAGGCGGTGGCCGGACTCCTGGACGAGTTGAAAGCGGAATTGCCCCAGGGGCTCCGGGTGGATTATGTGGAAGATCAGGCCGTTTATGTGAAAAAGGCGCTCACGGGCGTGCGCAACGCGGCAGCAGCGGCCGCAGTGCTGTTGATCATCGTGGTCTACCTGTTTCTGGGCAGCGTCAGGCAGGTTGTGGTTATGGCAATCGCCCTGCCGCTGACCCTGGTGCTTAATTTCGGTCTGATGAAGCTTGCCGGTTTCTCATTGAATATTTTATCCCTGGGCGGACTTGTGGTCGCCATCGGCGTGGTGCTCGATAATTCCATTGTCGTTGTCGAGAATATTTCCCGTCTGCGCCGGGAGAATCCCGGCCGGGACGCGGCCGACCAGGCGGTGGATGCGACCACTGAAGTGGGACCGGCCCTCGTGGCTGCCACGCTTTCGTTTCTGGCCCTGTTCGTCCCTTTCCTCATCGTTCCGGGCTTGACGACTCTGCTCTTTCGGGAACTGATCCTGGTCATTGCAGGCATCGTCGTTATCAGCCTCGCAGTGGCAGTGTCGGTGACCCCGATGATCACGGCCATCCTGTTCGGCGGGAGTCGTCAGGCACGTAAATCCGGCGGGTTTGAACGGTTGTTTGGCCGGTTCACGGAAGGCTACGGCTGGCTGCTGGATCGGCTGATCGGCTGGCGATGGCTTGTCGTGGCGGTTTTCCTCCTGGTGGTTGCCGGGGCCGTTATGCTATCGGGACGGCTCGGCGGTGAATTTCTGCCGCTCATCGATGACGGCAGGATCATGGTCAAGGTCAAAATGCCGACAGGTGGGTCGGTCAGTGAGACCGACCGGGTGCTTCGAAAAGTTGAAGAGCAGATCAAGGGCGATCCGCTGATCCAAAGCGCTTTCACGCTTGCGGGCGGATATGTAAAGGGATTGACCACTTACGAGGTCGCCAACGAAGGAGAGGTGGATATCCAGCTCGTTCCCAAGGCGGCGCGGGATATCAGCACGAAGGAATACGTTGCCCGTCTCCGCAAGGTCATGGGCAAAATCCAACCGCCGGGCGGTAAAGTGATGGTCAAACAGATGCCCATCAAAGGCATCCATGGCATGCGGGCGTCGGATATTGTCGTGCAGGTGCGCGGCCAGGACATGGAAACTCTGGCCGATCTGTCAAGCCGGACGGCGCGAATGATCAATGAGTCGGGGCAGTTCCAGAACGTGTTCGTTTCCATGGACCTGTCCAAACCCGAATACCAGGTCAAGGTGGATCGGATCAAGGCCGCCGAGCTTGGTGTGTCGGTTGCGGATGTGGCATCCTCCCTGCGCTCGTTGATCACCGGCGCGGTGGCGACGCGTTACCGTGACGGTGGAAATTATTACGATATTCGTCTGCTGGTTCCGGAGAAACAAATAGGCGCTCGGCAGGATGTGGAAAACCTGGCGCTTATCGGTAGCCAAGGTGATGTCCTTCGACTGCGGGATATCGCCACCGTGGTATCAGCGTCCGGCCCGGTGGAGATCATCCGGGAAAATCAGGTCAAGCAAGTCACCGTTGAAGCGGATATCACCAGCGGTGATCTGGCCGGTGCGGTCAGAGAACTGCAAAGTGCTTTGTCCGAGCTCGAAAGACCGGCGGGATACGTGTTCGATTTTGGCGGCAGTGCGGAGATGATGGCCGACATGAGGGACACCCTCCTCGCGGTGTTTGCCTTCGCCCTGTTCTTTTCCTTTATCGTTTTGACAGTGCAGTTCAACAGTCTCAAGCTGCCGGGGTTGATTCTGAGCGGCGTGCCGGTCAGTTTGGCAGGCGTGGTCTTTCTGCTGTATTTCGTTGGTCTCCCACTGGGGGCCACGGTCATTATCGGTATACTGGTTGTGGTGGCAGCGACAGTCAACGACGGTGTCTTGCTTTTGACCTATGCCAGTGATCTTCAGGATCAGCGGGATTTGCCGTCGCATCAGGCCGTGGTGGATGCCGCGAAGATTCGCCTGCGACCTCGGGTGATGACATCGGTGACGACCATGATAGGCTTTTTGCCCCTGGCGCTTAATCTGGAGGAAGGCGGTGACATGCTTCAGCCCATGGCCGTGGCCGCTATCGGCGGGTTGGGGATGGAAATGCTGGTGGCCCTGTTCCTGATGCCCTGCATGTATGTATTTACTGCCAGGAACCAGTCCAAAACATAACTATCAACTACAAGGCACTAAACAGTAAAGAGTGTGCTACTTTTTCTGGTATTTAATCGAATAGATATAGTTTTTGAGTTCAGTCTGAAAATTTTGACGACAACGGCAGCCCGACTCTTGGTCATCCTGGCCCTGAAGATTGTCCGGGCATTTGTTACATGCATTAATCTCTTCAAGGAGGCGCCGAATTTGATCGGGATCTTGGCCTTCTTCAATTTGCTTGAGAATATCATCAATGTTTTTCTTGGTACACATATTATCGCCTCCTGAAGAGGGTCCGTTCTCGCCGGATCGTTATTGTTAATAGCCAAAAAAATCGAGGATATACTTGGTTGCAGTGAAAACCATCACACTTGCCAGCATCCACTTGATGGCCTTAGCTGGCACAAACTTTTGGCATCGAGCGCCAAGATACATCCCTGCCATTCCTCCTATTCCGAATAGAATTCCCAACAGCCAGTCCGGAGCCACAGAAAGGTGTGAATAAAAAGGGGCAATGGCCTGATAAAAGGCAACACCTGCGACTGATGTGACGAAAGTTCCCATCAGTGCGGCTCCTGCGACGATATAGACAGGCAGTCCGAAAAAGGTGATAAAAAACGGAGCAATTATTGAGCCTCCTCCTATTCCATAGATTCCCCCAACAATGCCGACAATGAAGCTGAGAAGAAAAATACCCCAGAATGAAACATCATATGTTTCGCCATAGAAAGTGAATCCAAGTCGTTTCAAATTGAAGTGAGTAACCGTCGTGGCGGGCAAAACATTGGGAGAATCCCCGGTATTGGTGTTTCCACGTCTGACCATTTCTCGAAAGCGTGTTTCGCTTCCGCTCTTGGCCCCATTGTTGGTGTTCTTCAGTACCTCTGCCACCATTTTAAAACCGATATAGAGAAGGACACCGGCGGCAAAAAGTTTGAAATGTTTGGGATCTGGCAAATAGAGCACCCTTACCATGGCACCGATAAAGACGCCTGGTAGCGTACCGAAGACGACAATCCATGTCAGCGGCCACACCATTCGTCCCTCGCGCCAGTAACGATAAACTCCGCTGGGGATGGCAACAACATTGAACACCTGGTTGGTGGCGCTGACGGAGGGGTTGGTATACCCCATAAAGGACATCTGAAACGGCAAGAGCAGAAAGGCTCCGGAAACGCCGCCCATCGAGGTTAAAAATGAAATGATGAACGCCACCAAAGGTGGAATCCAGAGCGCGACTTCGATACCGGCAGTCTGGAAAAACACAGGAAACCCCTCCTTTATGAAAATGCTTGCCAAGTGTCACGAAAATATATATAATAGTGACAATGAAATTCCAACATGTCAAGACCTATTTGAATGCGGTCGAAAAATTTCTATTGGATATTTTTCAGTTCATAAGATAACCATCAGGAATTAAACAGTAAAACCTGAACAATCAAGGGGTTGGCAATGGCTGGTTTCAATCGAAGTGATGATGGACTAATTGTCTCCATTGCGGAAGGAGACGAGTATCTTGACTATTCCAAGCTGAATCAATTGGAGCAATCATTCCGGGAGTGGGCTGAAAATTCGAAACGCGAAGATGTCCGTTTGTCCAGACTAAGCGTTTTGCTTATTTTTCTTTTGATCAGATATACTGGCGCTAAGTTAAACGAGGTTTTATCAATTAATATACATACAGATCTCGATTGGACCCGCCATTTGGTGATTTTTCGTTCGGATGGAAATGAGGCCACGGAGCCAAGGGAAGTTCACATTTCACAATCTCTTGCCGACGAGATCAGGGACAAAATCGACACATTGAAATCACACAAGGATTCAGAAAGGCTGCTTGATTTGGACCCTGGTTTTGTTCGTCGTAAGTTTTATGAAAGAGCTTTAGAATGTGGTTTTCCAAAGCGACTGAGCGGCCCGGAAGCTATCCGCAAGGCTCGAGGCGTGGAATTGATGCAAAGCAACATCCCCTTACCCGCTGTTCAGATGATGCTGGGGCACTCTACTCCCAATTTGACCTCGTCTTATGTTGCTTTCTCAAAGGATGAAATTCATGCCGTCGCCAAGCGTTTTCTGGAAAAGGAATCCGGACGCAAAACAAGCGCACGAAATAGTTTTTTTGGAAAAGTGGCAGGAATACTGAAGGGCGACATACAAACACGCGTTGTTATGGAAACACTGGAAGGGAATTCCATCATCACCGTAATTACGAATGACAGTTTGGAGCGGCTTGGCTTGAGTTCAGGCAGATTAATCACTGCCGAGGTAAAGGCTCCGTTGGTAATTTTGCATGGTGGTAAAGAATCTCCAAAATGTAGCGCGGAAAACAGACTCAGGGGAGTGGTGACCAAAATAACCAAGGGTGAGGTCAATACGGAATACATTGTCAAAATTTCTGAAACGATTGAAATATGCGCTGTTGTTTCTTCCACTCGAAACTCGGCCTTTGAATTAAATATCGGAGACTGTGCGTGGACATTGTTTAATTGTTCCGCCGTGGTGCTTCACGTTGACTGATGGCATCCTACCTATGGTTTCAGACAAATGTGGACTCGAGCCTTTAAGTTCGATTCTGTTTTGGGAACCGAACCGGCGTCCGAAAACCGGATTCGAAGTTGTTGCGGTTCGACCTCGGTATCCGGTTTTACTGCAAACCCGTCACCCTCGTCCGGTGCCGGGAAATCAGGGGAGGAAATCGTTTCTCTGGTCTGGTTGGCGGGCAGTGGTTGTGCGAGATGACTTCGGCGTTTATTATCAAGCAGTTACGAGGAGCGCGGGCTTGGATAATGGCTTTGGCTTCTTCGCTGGCCAAATCGGGATTGGCAACAATCAGGGAAGCTGAGGAGCGTTTCTGATGAATTTTTCGCGATTTGCGTTGCTGATCTGCAATTTGGTTTTCAATAGACAGATAGACATAAACCGAATCGAACTGGTCGCGTTGAACCCGGCCAGACCGATAAAGCTGGGTCAACGCGTGCTTGGTTTTAACATGCAGCACATCTTTGAGTTCGGTAGCCGTATAACCAGCCTCGGAATCATGTACAAAAGCTTGGGCTGTATCGAGCAAGTTGCCGAACCGAGAAAAACACACAGAACGATAATCCCACAGGCCCAACCCGTTAAACCGCGCAATGGACCGAAGCGTGTAGTACTTGCCCCGATGAGAATAGCTGCTCAGGTATTCCATTTGTTCCAGTTTGCGGAAAATGGTGGACCGAGCAGGATTGTCCATTGCCGTGATGAGTTGAGCCAAAGTGGCTATTTTCCTGCGTTTAAGGAACTTCTCGATGGCCTTTGGGGAGTATTTTGCTGTATTCATAATGAGACTATTAGCCCATATCGACTCAATTGTCAAGGCTAATAATACCAAAATGATTTTGTTATCTATTGCCCTAATATTATGCATAAATACATTTTCTGAAGGTAAAGGCTGCCATCTAATATGGGACAGTTGGCCCTGTTTTATCTTAAGTTATTAATGAGTCGGCCCTTAGTCAACTCAAGACAGACTATGAACAGCAACGTCGTCAATGGCTTCTATCATTTTATGACTCGGCCGTCGAAATGATGTATGAAAAGTTCAGCGCCAATTTCGGAGACTTCCCTTTCGACGAAGGCAGATCATTATTCGAGTTCCAACGGTCATTTAAGGTTGTTGTGTCATCAATGGTGAAGGAATACCAAAGAATCGTTCTCTACTTCGAACATCAAGATCCGTTAAGGATCAACGCTGAAAAAGTCCTTAACGCAGCGCTTAAAGCTGAGTCGGTTTTCAAGAAGCGATTTGGCCAGATAAAAATCACATTTATGGAAGAGTCTGCCGCGTTCGAGTCTGATGACCGTCAACGCAAGGAAGAAGCCGTAGCGAAGTCCAATGAAGCAAACAAAGTCTATTGGGACGACATGCGTCCAATTGTGGAATCCTTCCACGATGCCTTGCGACACTATCTAACTTTCGTCAACAAGTTCCTTTTCAATGACAGTGAAATGGATTCGCGAATACCAAATAAAAGTAAAAGAGGTACCTAACCTCGCTCTTGCAGCGGAGCGCAAAAAACCGCGCCCGCTGAAGAGCCCGTTGGGCCATAAAAGATAAAATTCATTGTAATTAATCATATCAAAAGATCACAAGGAATGAGCACAGGGATTAAGTCATTATTTGAACAATATCCCAGGGGCACATAATGAATGAGGCAACTTTAGAAGCGAGGGTAAATGCTGAAATTCAAAAACATTTCCCTTCAATCCCACGATTGAAAATAACTCATCAGAAGTATCTGCCTCTGCGGGTAGGTCACCGTACAGATATTAAAACAGGTGGGGCAAAGCAGGCTGTAGCTACAGGTCGTTTGGACATCCTAATATCATTTGAAGATAAGCCGCTCGCAGTCCTCGAACTTAAAGAACCAGGTAAACCCCTCACAGAAGATGATAGAGATCAAGGCCTTTCTTATGCAAAGCTTTTATTGCCGCAGGCATCTCTGGTGATAGTGTCCAACGGGGAAGATGCAGAATTTTATCAGACGTTTGACGGTGAAGTTTGGAATCCAAGCAATAAGGATGAAAATGCAGTACACGCGCTTTTTTCCCATGCTTTATCGAGCGCTGCTGATGAGCTGGAAGAAGCTATACGGCTTTTGATGGGAAAGCAACCGTCTATATGGAAATCCCTTTTTCAAAAATACACAGAAGCAGCCATATACCAATTGGCGGGAGAAGTTGATCAATACAGCCATCCTCTAACCATGGATTTTGTCATTAAAAGATCTGTAGTATCTGAAATTGCCAATTCCATCACGGATGGTGATACTCTCTTGGCACTGATTGGACCACCACTATCAGGAAAAACAAATGTCCTTTCACAGGTCTGCATGACCGCAGATATGGAAAATCTGGTCCCTATTTATATTGATGCACAGAATACAAGTTACGGAATCTTTCAGCATATAGCGAATCAGTTTACACGAGAATTGTATGTCCAAGTACAGCCATCTGAAATACGTCATTGGATTTTCAACAGCATACAATCGATATCAGGTCATTTGGCTATTATCATCGACGGTTGGACAGCTGGTATTTCTGGAACATTGAAGGAAGATGTCGAAGAGTTAATAAATTTCTTGCAGCCAGATCTACCAATCTCAGTCTTGCTCTGTATGGACGATACGGCATTTCAAGAAATTAAAAACACTCCTGGGAGGCCCACGTGTAGCGCTATCGGGCGGAATGCAAAAGTGATTCAACTGAATCCGTTAGATGATAACGAATTTGAATCAGTATGTCGTCTCTTTTATGACAAATTTCAAACTGGTTTTCATCATGGAGCTCAATACAATTTAGATTACCGAATTCCGAGGTTACTTAGGCTTATTGCCAACACGGTAAATCGGGATGAAAGCGAAGCGTTTGTCAATAAGGATTATACCCAAATAAAGGTTTTTCCAAGTATTACAAACTTTCTGATTTTTGGGAGTTGGGATCAATATATTTCGCACCCTGAAATTGCAGGATTTTTTCAGGATCTTGCGAGAGCATATATTTTGGACAGAGATAATCGTATCGATGACCCTGCTCTCTCTATAATGTCTCATGGAAAGGGTCATATTGTTCGAGAAACGGCGGAAAAGGTAATAGGGATTGAAAAACTTAATACAATGCGGGCACAGGGTCATATCGGCATTGTAAGAGGTCCGAACGGAAAGGTTTTGATACTTCCTAAAATCCCTGAATTTCTTGCAACGGCAGCATCACACGTTATTGGGAACCATATTACACATATCGACTGGTTGAATCAGTTCGTACTTCAAAGGGTGTTCGCCAGCGCACATTACTCAATCTTGGCAGCAATTTTTCCTGCCCAAGAGAATCATGGCCTGATCTTGCCAGGCGTATCGGGGAAATTATAAGTGGTCAAAAGCCGTTGTTTCCGCCAGCTTCTGATTTGGAAGATGCGGCACAGCGCTATGCAGCGCTAATCATCCAGTCCAAAAACCGGGCAGACGGAATTGACGGCGATAGCACTACTTCTTCGGACTATCGCAATGTAGACATAAGTACGTTAGAATTTATGAGGCCGCGCAGTATAGGTATTGAGCATGTAGCCTATGAGGCTTTGCGGCAGTTGCAATTGGAAAAAAAGTTGCAGGAATTGGGGTTGAATAAGCATCAGCTATGCACGGCAATAGGAACGGTGATTGGCCGTATGATCGAACCCGGCAGCGAGTTAGCTACTCATTACTGGTTGCAGCATCATACTGGCCTGGGCGAACTGCTTGGATATGAATATGAAAGTATGAAGTTGACGAGAATGTATCAGACATCAGATATACTTTTAAAGCATAAACAAGAGCTGGAACAACATCTTTATGAGCGTCAACGTTCTATATTTCAATTTGAGGAAACCATCACTTTATATGATTTGACCAATACATATTTTGAAGGCAGCGGTAAGTACAATGAGTTGGCCGCTAATGGACATTCCAAGGAAAAACGGACAGATTGTCCTTTGGTTACGCTGGGTCTGGTACTGGACAGCAGCGGTTTTCCTATACGAAGCAAGGTATTTGCAGGTAATGCCAGTGAACCGCAGACCCTTGCTGAGATGATCAAGGGGCTTAAAGGATCACCGATTAGGCAGGCTGAAAGCACAGAGCCGCAACAACTTTTTAAACAAAAAAAACCGACAATAGTAATGGATGCCGGTATTGCTACCGAAGACAATATGAACTGGCTAAAGAAAGAACAATACCACTATCTCGTAGTAAGCAGGAAGCGCCACCGGGAGTTTTCAGAAAAAGAAGCTGTGGTAGTCAAGAAAGATAAAGATTGTACAGTTAAGGCCTATAAGAAAATAAATGATAAAACCGGTGAAGTTGAGCTTTATTGTCATTCCACCAGGCGTGAAGACAAAGAAAGAGCTATTTATAATCGTTTTTCCACCCGCTTTGAAGAAGCTTTGGATAAGCTGGATTCCGGTTTGCATAAAAAGGGCTGTGTCAAGAAATACGACAAGGTTCTTGTAAGTTTAGGACGTCTTAAACAAAAGTATTCCAGAGCAGCCAAGAATTATCGAATTACTGTCAATAAAGATAAAAAAACAGGAAACGCTGTCCGGATCATCAAAAAGCGTAAGGAATTACCGAATTCAACAGATTCATATCCCGGCGTATATTGTTTGCGTACCAACCAGAACACCTGGGACGAATCGACTCTGTGGCGGACATACACAATGCTGACCGACCTGGAGGCCGTTTTTCGCAGTTTAAAATCTGAGCTTGGATTACGTCCTGTTTTTCATCAAAAAACAAAAAGAGTATCAGGCCATCTGTTTATTACATTGCTGGCCTATCATTTAATTCATACAATAAGATGCCAACTTAAAATGAAAAATATCCACTCAAGTTGGTCTAATTTGAGGAAACAGCTAAAAGGTCAGGATCGAATAACAGTATCAATGAACTGCCAAAATGGCGAGACAGTCCATATCAGAAAAAGCACACGTCCTGAACCAAGGCAGCAGGTTATTTATGATGCATTGGGGTTGGCTCACTATCCAGGCAGGACAATTAAAAAGGTAGTATCTGTATAAAAGCAAAATTTGTAGTGCCATACAGCATGGATTCAAAGATGCAACTCGTTGATTTTGCTTTTCTTTGCTAATTGAGCCTACAAAGATGGGTTAAGATCAAAAAACGGTCTTTTTTTGAACTCTTTTGTCAAATTTTCAAACAGTTAACGTGGTCCGACCCGAAATTCACCGCATTCTATGAGATTTACTTAGTTTTAATTTGCTGTTTCTTGACCTCCGTTTTCAAAAAAGCCTTCTGATCTTTATCGGCAACCTTAACCGCGGTGGCGTAAACTTTATTACGAAAGGATTCGTAGCTGTCCCTTTTGATTAAGGGAATTGCACCATTGGCATATTTTTCTGGCGTTGATGTTACAGAAAGAGATGATAGATATGATTTGACAAATCGTTTTTCATCCCCAGTGATCATCCAGGTACCATATTCATCGGCAAAGACAATTTCATCGCCGTCCTCCATTTTGTCGATCAATTCGTGAAGCAGTTTGAAACATTGTACTGCAATTTTATGGTCACCTTGGTCAGATAATTTTGAAGAATCTTCGAGGTAATCGCTTAATTCTTCAAACCATGCATCAGTTTCCTCTGGGATCTGTGAAAAATTTTTAGAGTTGATGTCAAATGGATCATAATAATGACCCGATATCGAGTTTTGATAAAACTGCTCGATGGTAGCAAGTAGTCTCTTACCCTCAACACGTAATGGTGGCGCTTCTTTGGCTATTTTTCCAAATACATCCTGCCTTTGGTTTGCATTCAATATGTCAAAGGCTCTACTCAAAAGATCCAATAATTTCAAATGATTTTGCGCTTTGATATATTCAAACAACCGCTCCTTATTCATTGTCAATTAACTCCATAATATTCTTTGTCCATATAAGAGATATAGCGGTAAAAGGGTTTGAAGTTTGAAAATCAACAGGGTTTTCCTCATTCAATCTGTCAGCCGTTCATTTTACGACATCATGAATTTTCATGACGCACATAACGATGAACTTATCAGAAGACAGGGCAATACAGACTACCAAACTTGCATGGCCGCTCCGCCCTGGCTTTCTGGTGAAGTGCCAGGTTGGCATCAGGATGATGGTTCTTTTGGAAGCTGCGCCCCATGCCACACTGCAACAATCCAGACAACATCTTCTTTGATTTTATAAAAAAACCGGTACGGAGATATGATCACTTCTCGGTAGGGGAGTTCTGGAAACTCTGGTATGATTCTTCCGGATTCAGGAAAATCTTCAAGCCGTCGTAGAATTTTTTCAGCTTGATTACGAAAGTTAAGATCCGCCGAAGGCTTATCCTTTCGAATATATGATAGCGCAGAAAGGAATTGAGTCCTGGCAGAAGG
>CAZIIV010000008.1:0-18516 GCA_964539365.1 uncultured Desulfobacteraceae bacterium
CTTTTCTTTTTTTTCAACGGACAAGTGGCTTATTTTTGATATAGCATCAATGAATATTTTCTTAAGTGAACCCGTATAACTGTACGAAACCTAATAATTTTTTTGTTGAATATTTAATTAAATATGCTATTTGAATAGGTGAGGTTATTATGCGACCTGAATAATCAGTGCACAGATCTTGCTTATATTCATTCTTTCTAAAAACTGAAATTCTTTCGCAGCGAATCAATATCTAATTTTGGGTGTCAAGAGTGGGAGACGTTTGCTTTTGACCTAAACAGATGTTCTTAATAAACAACATACACTGTAGAACTCTATATGCGAAAACAACGCCTGCAGGGCAATTTGACCACTGGAGAAGAGATTTATAGCGGACCGTCCCGAACTACCGAGGAGTGAAGTAATGGGTGATCGATTGAGGTTCTTTCTAAATCGCATCCGCGAGCGGTTATGGGTTAGGCCACTCGCAATGTGCGTACTGTCAACGACCATAGTGTTCCTTGCGAAGATGGTGGACAAACCCGAAATCGGTAAGCTTGTTCCGGCGATTACTCAAGACTCAATAGAAACCCTGCTTAACATTATTTCTGCAAGCATGTTGGTTATCGCCACCTTTGCTGTCGCATCGATGGTCTCCGCCTATGCTTCGGCTAGCAGTACCGCAACGCCTCGATCTTTTTCTCTGGTCATCTCCGACGACGTTTCCCAGAACGCTCTCTCAACCTTTATTGGCGCCTTCATCTTCAGCATCGTCGCGCTTGTTGCTTTAAAGAATGGCTATTACGATAAAGCAGGTCGTTTCGTGTTATTTGTTCTAACGTTAATTATTCTTACCGTAATTATTGTTACGTTCGTGAGTTGGGTGGATCGCATCGCACGACTTGGGCGTCTTGGGGGAACCATCGATAAGGTTGAGGCAGCGACTACTGCTGCATTACAGCAACGTCGATCCACACCTACTCTTCGAGGCGTTCCTGCTGGGCCTTGTCGGAATTGGGGTCAGGCCATTTACGCAGGTACAATCGGATATGTACAGCGTGTTGATGTTACTGCGCTGCAGAAGTTTGCGGAAAAATCGCAGGTACAAATCACGGTATCAGCCTTGCCCGGTACTTTTTCTGCTCCGGGTCGGGCGCTTGCCTATGTGACCGCAGACTCAGGTGATTTGTCTGATATCGATACAAGTCAGATAGCACAGGCATTCTTGATCGGTGATGACAGAACATTCGACGAGGATCCCCAATTTGGTCTTATCGTTCTTTCTGAAATTGCAAGTCGAGCGTTGTCACCTGCCGTCAATGATCCCGGTACGGCAATCGTCATTATTGGAAAATTCATACGACTTTTTACGCTCTGGAGTGAACCTATCGAAGAAGGCGACACACGAGCTCCTGACTGTGATCGCGTGAAGGTGCCTGAAATATCTTTACGGGACATGTTTGATGATGCCTTTACCGCGATTGCTCGTGACGGAGCTGGTATCATTGAAGTTGCGGGGCGGCTGCAAAAGGCGTTTAAGTCGCTGGCATCGATCGGAGATGCCACGATGCGGGACGTCGCGATGCACCATGCCCGCCTGGCACTTGCTAGAGCAGAAAATGTGATAGAACTTCAGGAAGATATAGAGGTTCTGCGAAAGTTGTCAAAATTTGCCAATTCCGTTTAGCAGAATGAGTTCGCGCGACTATAAGTGTCGCACTGCCGTAAGTAAGCGGTACGGAACATCCTTATTCGGATTATTGGAAAAACACGCTCTCGACATGATGAGACGTCGTGGCGAAAAAGACGGATGTTATTCCTGCCATGTAGATTGACGCCTAAATCCTTGCAGGAGACGTCAAAACCGCTAGACGTTTTTGCCGCAACTGAACGCAATTGTTATGCGTCACCTACCAACCAACCGTAAGGAGACCGATTTGAACAAAAAAGACACAAGCAATTCCTCGTCACCCCATGTCTCACCCCCTCTCCCTTATGCCGAAAACGCATTGGAGCCGGTCATGACAGCCAACACGATCGGTTTTCATTACAGGAAACATCACAAAGGCTATGTGGACAATCTGAACAAGCTTGTCGCAGGAACAGAATATGCCGACCTGTCATTGGAGAAGATTATTACCGGTACCGCAGGACGGAAAGAAAAAGCCGCGATCTTCAACAACGCGGCGCAAATCTGGAACCACACGTTCTGCTGGAAAAGCATGAGATCAAAGGGTGGAGGCGAACCACCAGCCGCACTGAAGCAGAAAATGGACGCATCCTTCGGCAGCGTGGACGCCTGCAAGAAGGAGCTTGCCAGTGCGGCCGTTTCACAGTTCGGGAGTGGTTAGGCTTGACTTGTTCTTGATGGCGATAAGCTCAAGATAGTAAAAACCGCCAATGCCGATGTCCCTTTGATAACAGGTATGAAGCCACTGCTTACCGTTGACGTGTGGGAGCATGCTTATTACCTGGATTATCAGAATCGCCGTGCCGACTATGTCAGCGCTGTGCTTGACAAGCTGATCAACTGGGAATTTGCCCTACAGAACGCCAGCTAAAGGCGGGCACATTAAGGTCAGCATTCCCCAGAGATCGTCGCATAAAAATTATATGGCCGCGGAAGTCAAGAGAAAATAGTACCCCTTTAGATCGGAACCTGTTTTCTTTTCTTCCGTTTTTCGATAACTGACACAAAGCCTAAGCAATAAATCCGGCGCTTTGGCTTTTGGGTAGTGTATAATGTTTTGTGTAAATTTTAAAAGGGTATAAAAAGGGCGCTTTTCCTTCCAATTCTGCGACCGTCTGGTTATTTTTTAGAATTTAAAACTTGAGTGATCATGTCAAAATTTACATCGAACTTCTGCTTGAAGAGGAATATTAAATCTGGTTTTAGGAGGAAAAATGGGGAAGAATGGTAAATTTTGGGTAATCATTCTGATTTGTTTGTTTTTGTTGCCTTTACTGACATCTCATGCTTTTGCGGATGTGTTCGCTGAGGCAACAGGGCGCCATGCCTGGTGGTTCTGGCCCTTAGTTCTATTTATCGTCACTTTTGTTATGGGAATATTTGCTGTGCTCGGGGGTGTCGGAGGCGGGGTATTATTTGTGCCGATAATCAGCGGCTTTTTCCCGTTTCATTTGGATTTTGTGCGCGGTACCGGCCTTCTTGTAGCCCTTTCCGGCGCACTGGCCGCAGGTCCCGGACGTACCCAAGGCGGACAGGCTCTCTTCAGCTCTCAGGATCTGCGGTGTTTACCAGGAATTCAGCACCGGCGAGATTATCGACTGGAAAATACATCGGACACCTTTGGGATTGGGTCTGTTCATCTTAGTCGGCATTATGGCCGGGATGTTCGGCCTGGGAGCCGGGTGGGCCAATGTGCCCGTACTCAACCTTCTTATGGGAGCCCCGCTGAAAATCAGTGTTGCAACCAGTAAATTCCTCCTTTCCATCACAGATACTTCTGCGGCATGGATATACATGAATAAAGGTTGCGTGATTCCCATGATGGTCGTTCCATCTCTTGTAGGGATCATGCTCGGTTCCTTTGTCGGCGTCCGTGCCCTTAAAGTTGCCAAGCCGGCCTTTATCCGGTGGATGGTTATCGTGATCCTGGCCCTTGCCGGTGCCAAAGCGCTGTCCAAGGGGCTGGGGTTTTAACCGGAATTTTTCATAATCAACAAATCAAACTCCTGAAATATCCAGGTTAATCACAAACCAAAACTCAGGGATAATAAAGATTTTTTATATAGGAGAAAACAAAGTGGGCGAAAAACAACATGTCCTGCTTGAAGCAACAGCCGAACAACTTCTTTATGCAAGGATACTGGAAATAGGGATGTACATCGGATTACTTATCCTTTTTATTACGTTCGGACTTTATACGTTCGGCATTTTAGATCCCTACATTCCACTCGATAAAATTTTCAACTACTGGTCCATGAATGTCCACGACTATCTTAAACACGCAGAAATCAAAGCCGGATGGACCTGGCTCGGTATGATCAAGTATTGAGATTTTATTAATTTTATTGGCGTTGCCATCCTGGCGGGTGTTACCATTATTTGCTATGCCTCGATCGTACCGACATTGCTTAAAAATAACGACAAGGTTTATGCAATATTGGCAGTGCTTGAAGTCATTATCCTTAGTGCCGCCGCCAGCGGGATACTCGCCGTAGGGCACTAATCCATGAACGATAAGGGCTAAAATATTCCGAGACAATAACTCAATTGCTAATTGGCTATACGTTTGTTTTCAGTTAAATAATTAAGGGACGCTTCAACATTTTCTCATAAAGCTCGATATATTGCCGAGCAGTTGCGGCATAGGTAAATTGGGCGACACTTTCGGTCATTACCCTTTTGATTTGCTTTGCCTTTGTACGATCGGGCAAATTATAAAAGTTCATGGCCTGGTTGATGGCATAGAAGAGGCCATTGGCGTCAAAGGTTTTAAACAAAAAGCCGTTGCCGGAATTGTTTTCAACATTCAGATCTTTAATGGTATCATGGATCCCGCCGGTATCATGGGCCACCGGAAGGGCGCCGTAAAGCGGGGCTATCATTTGCGGAAGGCCGCAGGGCTCGAAACGTGAGGGCATCAGGATAAAATCCGCGGCCGCGTACGTCAGATGTTCCAGCCGGTAATCAAAATCGCAGATTGCCACGCGGTTTTGAAATCCGTGATAATTGACAATGTCTCTGAATATCATCTGGTAATTGCCGTCGGCCACAAAGATGACCTGCAGATTCTGATCCCAGTATTTCGAAATAAACTGATAAAAAATTTCCGATAGCAGTTGGCATCCCTTTTGAACCGGGTCGAGCCGGGATGGCCAGAAGAAGACGGGTGCTTTTTTGTCTTTAATTAGGCCCAGCTTTTCCTGCAAAAACAGCTTGTTTGCCCGTTTGCCCCCAACAAAGTTCCCCACGCTGTAATTTTTGTTGAGGTATTTGTCGGTGGCAGGATCAAAAGCCGGGTCCGGTGCATTCAGAATTCCATAGGCACAGTCGGCATAATATTTATTGGCTAATTCCCGCTGGATGGAAGGCTCGATAAAATGATGCTGCCCGTGGACGATTTCCTCCAGGAAGGTCGGACTGACGACATTGACAAAATGAGCGGCAAAAATTCCGCTGGTGAGCATATCTACGGGAATGGCATCCCTTGCGTCTTCATAGCTTTCGGCCATATTTTCGCAATACAAATTCTGCCAGAAATAGGCGGCATCGATTCCCCGGTCCTCGATATAGGCCAGGGATAGTTTAGTGTTTTCTTCTCCATAACCAGAGTACACACGGTTGATGTAATAAAAGGCCCGGTCTCTTGCCAGATGGATGTGATCATCGGGCATTATGCGATGGATTCTACGGAGCTCTTTTTTTAAAACAGGGGTTAGCCCGTTACTGAAGATGGCGCGGTAGTCCGGAAGGGCGACATGCACTTCGGCCCCCTGTTCAAACAGGGCCGTGATCAGGGCGGCTGAAACGTCGGCAAGGCCCCCTGCTTTGGCTGTAAAAAAGGAGGCCATATCTCCCATGCGGTCCGGCAAATAGGTGACCTCCGGCGTTACTATCAGAATGCGTGCATTTTTAGATTGGTCTGCCATCTCTGTGCGGGTCTTTTTATAATACCTTTATGGCTTTCACCTGAAAAGCGCCGACATATGCTTATACACGTCGATCATTTTGGTACCATGTTTACCGTTTCCGACAGGCTTGAAATTCTTTGAGAACATATTTGTCCGGAAAGTCAGGATGGGAAAGATAGTTTAACGTTCTCTTGATAAAAGAATCCATCAAGCTGTTCACTAAGTCATCTTTTTCCCGCTCGTCGATCCCTTGATACCCAAAGACCACGATTCCTATAGCAATAAGTATGATGACAAGAAGTGCAGTTGTTCTCATTTGCCCATACCTTTATATTGTCAATTTGGTTTGGGATATTCTGCTGACTACGTGATTCTCCGTCCCTGAATGACCCTGACCAGCACTACGATAACGGCAATTACCAGCAGGATATGGATGAACCCTCCCATCGTGTAACTGCTCACAAATCCCAGCAGCCAAAGGATTACCAGTATTACAGCAATCGTCCACAACATTCGATTCTCCTTTCAATTTGCTTTAGATTGGCTTCAGCCGGTTCATTTCACGACAAGGCTGTTTTTAACAGCTTTGACACCCTCCGCCGTGTATCTACTTATGCATCGCTGCAGTCATCTCGTTCCATCCTTCCTAACTCAGATAGACACACACTTTCAGAATCTAAGCTACCCCTCCGGCTGCGCTACGGAACCTGAGTAAAATACCGTGCACTCTTTACCCTGAATGAATCTCCACGCATCCTCCAGCGGATTCGATACGGAATCGGCAATTGACTCAAAAATACTTTCCTTCTCTATCTGCGGTTTATGGAAGGACCCGCGCACTTTCTCGCTGTAAACGGCGCACCCTCGTTTATCGAGGGCCGCTATGGTTACGTCAACAAACCGCTCGTTGATGAGGTCCAATCCCCCTTTCATGGCAATCCTCTGCTTTTTTGAGGCAAGGGCTACATCGAGCGCCTCGGCAATGCCGTTTTTTACCTTCCAGTCCGAGACGAGTTTCCTGATGATCCCTTTTCCGCCCCGGGACTCTTCGTACAGGCTTGCAAAATTGTAGCTCTTGGTGAGTACCGGCCCGAAGGGGCCCGCGAGCAAGAACGCCCCCACATCCACGAGGTTAAAGTTCTGCCTTCGTTCGTACTTGATGATAAAAGCATCGATATCGATGTTGTAGAGCATCAGATTCTCCCCGTTCAAAGAAAGATTGCCGTTAAGCGATCGCTTCACCTCATCTGCGCTCTTTCCCATTGCCGTCAGGTCCGCGGAAAAATTGACCGGCCCTTTTATGGTTTTCCGGGGGATTTTCTTGAGCGAGTATTGCTGAAGAAGTTCTTCGATCCTGACCCGATTAAGGGTATAGATTACCCTGTAATGAGGCGATGACCCCGTCATGTCCACATGAATGCTTCCGTTCCCGGTTCCACCAAAGATGTTCATACTGACCGGGTTGATATCGAGTATTCTCTTTTCACCTACTGCTCTCATCACGAGGTTCATCAGAGTGACGTTATAGATCTTGAGTATCTTGCATCTGATATCCCCAGTGAATGAGATGTTCTTGAATGGTTCCGAGCTGTCCATTCCGCCGGAAAAAAGGTTTCTTATGCTCAAATCCAAGTCACCAACTTCGATTTTCTCGCCGGATGTTTCATCAGTATAAACAAGGCTCCCCTGAGAGATGGATATCTTTTTCACAGCAAGGAGTTTTTCCCATAACGTGCGTCCCGGTTTTTCAAGATTGAACATCTCGTTTTTGGACCGAACTATGGAGAAGACCGGCTTGACAAGCTCGATCCGGGTTATCTTGATTTCGGACCTCGCGAAGGGGATGAGCTTCAGCCCTATCCTCATATTCTCAACCGTAACGACCTCCAATCCCTTATTCCGCAGATTGATGTCCTTCAACGATAGACCGAAACCCGGAAAAAGTGCAATGCCCATCCTGCCTTTGATCCGGACATCCATCCCCAGAGCAGTAGACGCGGTTGTCTCGATCTGGGGTTTAAATCTTTCGATATTGAGCATGAGAGCGAAAATACCTGCGAAGACAACAAGCGTGATGGCACCTATTGTTATGAACAGAACCTTTTTCTTATGGACAGCCATTTTTCAGCTCCTATGGCTCTTTCCTCAAATGCCGTGGCGGCGTTATCCGGATCAATCTCGATGCAGAGACTGGCAAGCACTTCCGGATTGGTGAAATGGACGTGCGACATTCGGTCGAGCTTTTCCAAGGCGGCATGTGCTGCCTGCAGCTTGCCGCGCATAAACTCATACGCGCCGCAGTCCTGGGTGTTTTCGCACAATGCCCAAGCATAGCAGCAGCCGCGACATCCTCAAACCCATGCTTCGGGTCACCAGTGGTCGCCAGGATCCATCTCCACCACAAAGAAATGTCGCCCATAAAACGATAAGTTCGATGGGCGACACTATACTTCCCTTACAAACTTTGGTACAATTTACTTAGATAAATATCAATTTTGTTACTCCTAGTATCCACTCCCGACAATTAAACCGCTATTGGTTTTCCTGACATAGGTATTTTTTGCCTTTTCTTTCCATACATAACTAACCCATACACCTTCAGCAGTCGCTTTGGCACATTCATTATAAACGGGTTCTGCTTTTTCTTTGAGGCTTTCTCCAACCAATGACGGATGAACCAAGAGCATTCCATCCTCTTCCATTATAAATACATAGTAGGGCTTATTTTGGGCTGCACTTGCAAAGTCCGTAGCCATTTTCCCGCCATCAATGGCGACAACAATGTCATCTACTTGTTTTTCAATAGCCGCTTTATCTGCTGCAAAAGCACCTGTTGCCAGACAAAGTCCAATAATCAAAGTTAAAGATATAATTGCGATTCTTTTCATGCTTATCTCCTTTTTTTGGGTTTATTGTTTACGCTCCTGGATCCATAAAATGACCATGCAAAATAGAATACCCTTTAATACCTCCTTTCTCTCAAGAAAATTTAACTCCAACGAAAATTTGCTAAAGCAGAGAATTAAATATTTTCGATTTATAAACGAAATCATCAACTCAAAACTTGTGTGTACTTCTATTGATTGATCAAAACTCAACATAATTTAATAAACTATGTATTGTTGAATTTATCTGTTAAATCCAAATTCAAGTAGATGATAATCCTTGAACGGAGTCTTATTGCTCACCACCTAAAACGTTCCATTTTCGGCAGGCGCATGCTTAAATCTTTATCGCCGGAAGATTCGCGTGCCAATCATCGAACCAACCCAAGAATGCCAAATACAAAAGGATAACGCTCGCCTATTTCACGACCAAATCATTCTTTACGGATGTGACCCCCTTGACGCTGTGTGCGATTTCACCCGCCTTATCGACGGCCTGTTGAGAACCAACGAAGCCGCTTAGTTGAACGGTACCCTTGTTGGTCTCGACACTGACCGGGAATGATTTGAGAAAATCATCAGCGGCAAGCAACGATTTGACCTTGGTCGTGATGACCGAATCGTCAAGGTATTCGCCTGCACTTTCCTGTTTCACGACCAAATCATTCTTTACGGATGTGACCCCCTTGACGCTGCGTGCGATTTCACCCGCCTTATCGACGGCCTGTTGAGAACCAACGAAGCCGCTTAGTTGAACGGTACCCTTGTTGGTCTCGACACTGACCGGGAATGATTTGAGAAAATCATCAGCGGCAAGCAACGATTTGACCTTGGTCGTGATGACCGAATCGTCAAGGTATTCGCCTGCACTTTCCTGTTTAGGTTTCGATTCACAGGCAAAAAAAGTGACGATGAGCATAAGAAGCACTAAACAGTGAATAACGATATTTTTTTTCATAACGGTTACTCCTTTTTGTTGGTTGGTGTTGAATTGTTTGATTACGAAACCTTTTCTGCTGAAGGTTTCGTAGATTCGATAAAATCTTTCCGGACTTGTTGACCACATCCTTTCCAAATGCCTCCGGTACTCCTAACGAACAAGGCCATTTTGCACCGATTTCACATCCCATAGCCGAGGCAACCTGAGACCTCCTATGAACAATCGTTTCAGAGTTTAAAAACATGTCATTGAAACTATGACTGGATCTCCCTAGTTTCAGGGAAATAGTTTCCACCGATTCGCCGCGAAAATAGCCGAAGCACCGCTTCCCTCTTACGTACGGGCCACTCTCCAGCGCTGTGCCGCAGCCAGCCCCCCCCCTTGTCGCCATTCTAGGGGCCGGGCAACTTCCCGGTCAGCCTGCGATTTCCCTCCCTTGTTTCGGCACCCGATCGCGGTTTCTTCAAACCTTCTCCCACGCCTTTCGCTCCCTCGGCCACGGTTGTTTGCCGTAAAGCCCTGTCCAGGAAAGCTGAATCCGCTGCACATATTTGCCGCGCATATCGACAAAGCCATTGTCGATATTTTCCCCCTGTGGAGTAAACTCAGTGCGGCGCTCATTTTTCATCTGTTCGATACGAGATGACTTTTCAATGATGGGCATTTTCAGGTATTGGATATTGCGCAAAACTTTTTCTCTTTCTTTAAGTTCTCAGCTTGCGCCCTTTCGTGTAAGGTCATACATTTTAGCCTTCCATACGTTCCATTTCGTCTTCAAAATATTACCATAGTCAATGGTGTTCATGATAACCTCTTTTTCTGTTATTCCCTTACAAGTTCAAATGGTGACAAAATGCGCACATTTATCAGACGGTTGTTGGCTGCATTCCTCTGAGTAGAGGGATAAGTGCCATTTCGCGGAGTTTCAGACCTGTTGCTGTCACGCGTCGTCCGAACGTAGTCAAGTAGTACTTGAAGGTGCAGCCGATTTTTTTATTCAAACTGTGCTGGCAAAGGCGCCTGAGCAATGCTGTGACCTGCCGCCCCGTCATCGAAAGGCGATTTTGGAGATCCCTGTTTCGAAAGTCCGAAACATTGGTTCCGCCGTTGGTGATTGCTCGGAAAAGATCTAGATCGACGTCCGAAAACAGATTGTATCCACGAAAGCTACGGCCGTTTTTGCGCACCGGACGAGATACCCGGTCCAGATCTTGAAACGCGTTGGTTGGATCGTCTAGTGCCGAGATAAATTCCAAATAGCGTCTGTTGGATGACAGCAGCAGCTTGCGCAAATCCACCAGACTGAAAATCGTTTTTCGCAGGGGCGCAACCTTGCGCGACACGCTGCCGTCCCGGTGTTCCACCTTCCGGTGGTGCTTAAAAAAGGAAACGTCGTTGGCCACTGTCTCGACCCGCAGCACGATCTGGTGCTTATCGTACATCTTGATGGTCTGACCCCATGGGTTTATAGAACGCAGACGAAGCCGGGCAGAATGCATAGGGGCCTATTTTGCTGTGCCGCCGTGAGGCTTGTAGAAGACATGCTCGCCTACCTCGACTGTCTTGATGTATTCCGCGGACCAACTGGGGGTTACTTCCCGCTGGTGGAAATACAATGCGCCACCGGTTCGGTCCGTTAGTTGCCGGTTGAGAGCTTTTCGAGCTATTTCCTTGGCGATCGCGTAGGATTTATCCTCCTCTGCGTCATCCAAACGGCCATCGCACCACCACGAGAATTGGCAGGCACCCTGCTCGCGGCCTTGCCTGACAACTTCACAAATCGTGTTTGGAAAGCCCTCATGGCCTATCCGGTTCATAACAACATTGGCGACTGCTTCCATGCCGGAAGCCCTCTCGCCCTTGGCCTCCCAGTAGATGGTGCGTGAAAGACAGGTGATCGCATCGTCCAAGGGCTCTTCGCCTATCGGATCGACCGCCTGCGCTTCAGGCTTCGTGATGATCTCGGATGGAGAAGGGAACGCCTTGCTGCCCTCGGACGCTGCGTTCTTCTCCAGTACCCCCGCCTTGCTCTCAGCGACTTCCGCCTTCTGTGACCGGTCAGCCGCGATCGCCTGACCCACGAGAAGGATTGTCGCAAGGCAGGTCGCAATCCATATCTTGCGCATGGTTGAACCTCCTATATGAATCAAACATGGCCCCACGCCCGCGCGATACATCCAACGGGCCATCCCCGCCGAACATAGAGATACTGGGGGGGGCGTTCCGCTTTTGCCGCGTCCCGCTTGATCGCAAGTGTTGGGCGTTACCCGGATCAGCGACTGCGACCGCCACCAGGCCCCATGCCGCTGCCCGGACCCATACCGCCACCACCCGGACCCATGCCACCACCTATAGCAGATGGCTCTTCGGGCAGGGTCACACCACGTTCATTGGCCCGCTCTTTCATGCGCTCGTGATATTTCTTGCGGATTTGCTCTCGCTCCTCGGCAGTTTTCGCATCGCTCATTTTGGCGCGATATTCGGTGTGCTCTTGTTGCGTCATCAGTTGGCTGCCATAGATTTGCTCTTGCTTTTGTGTTTGGGCCTTTTCTTGGGTTTGAGCTTGGTCAGCCGCCAACGTGAACCCTGTGGACAGAGATAGGGCAGTTGCCAAGGCGGCCACCATTAATAATCGTTTCACCATCGTAGACTCCTTATCAATGTGGGTTGTGCAATTTGCGACCGCAGCCACTGAAACCCGTTCAGTGACCACGCCCAACAATTATTATTTTATATTTATGTTTCTTTCAATCGGGGTCCATTATATGCCATGTTGTTTACCCTGCGGGAAGGCCGAAGGACTCCAAATCCAGCGTTGCCAAGGGTTTGCAGTAGGTTTATTGCGGCTTCACCCTCGGCGCCTTGGCTCTGAAGCCCTCCGACTTTTGCAACGTTAGGGTAAAGCGTCAAGATGTGAGAAACAAAACCTACCGTCGTCTTCTCCAATAGTAACCGCCTCCCCCGCCGAACACTAAAAGCAACACTACGATGAGAATGATGATCGTTAAAGTACTCATGGTAATTTCCTCCCTTTACTTTGTTGTATTTTTTTGTAGTTCCCGGAATACTTTTTCCGGGCGATTCATTTATCACTGCTTTTTATAACTTCAATTTTTGTGCCAGGGTTCTAACACTCAGGGTCGCATCACACATCATTTTGATTTATAAGAATAATTAGTTTAAAAAGCACTTTCAGGGCAGTCATTAACATCCATATAAAAAGAGTCATATTTGCCCAAGTGGGCATATATGACTCTTTTTTTAGATCTCCTTGTGTTATGGGTGGCAAATGATAAGGGCAGATTTAAAATGATAATCGACTTTTTCTTGGCGCCCGCATCGCATAACTGCTTTTAAGAAACTCAGCTGATTACAATTCAGTGCCGCGCTGACGGGGGAAAAACTTAAACATTCGGAGACGTTTGTACTCCTATAGGCGACATCACAAGAAAAATTGTCGCTGCAGAGTATTTTTTAGATGGAGCTGCTGCATCTGATTTGCAGTTGCAGGCCGCTCCATTGGGATGAGAATTGATGGTTTTTGAATGTCAAATTTACACATACGAGCGCGCAAGGTGCTGCGGTTGAGCCCAAGGATTTCAGTCGCATGTTCTTTCCGCTAACATTCCACTGGGTCTGCTCAAGCACCCGAACAATGTGGTCACGTTCAACCGTTTCCAGTGTTTTCAGAGCCGTCGTTAAATCCTTTTGACTTTTAAGCAGGTTGTCCATTAGGCTCAGTTTGTTTTCCGAAGAGTTGATCACCGCCCGTTGATATCTTGCCAACACCTTGAATTTATTAAAACCAATAGATATCAAACTCGAACTGTAAATATCAAGTCTTTATTTTTTTCAGATATTCCGTTGATACCCGAGAAACAAACTGTGATCCGCAGTTCTTTATATTAACCACGAACCGGCATTTTGGTGATTTTTCGATAAAATTATTTAAATGAAATGAAGGGGTTATAAGAGGGTAAAATCTTATTTTCGATTTTCCTGGAAACTTTTACATAAGAAAATCGTGATCTTTATCAAAATACATCTCATACTGCCAGCGCTCTTCGACAAGCTTATCCGGCACATCTGATAAAAAATACGCTTCTGCAGCATCCCCGTATGAATAAGTGTCTGGACCTTCTGAACGGGTGAGGATTAATTCATTCTTTGCCCGGGTCATGGCAACATATAGGATACGCCGTTCTTCTTCCTCATCATCTTCAGCACCTAAGCTGCGAATGTGAGGATACATCCCCGGTTCAACCCGAATAACATAACAAACAGGCGATTCTGTGCCCTTGGCGCTGTGAACGGTTATCAGAGTCACCACATCCTGATTTTCCGACCTTGATGCTGCTGTTGATGTTATCGGATCCAAAGTGTATGTCTCTATAAATCTCATTAGACTTCGATATCGTTCCGCGAGTCTCACCAGCAAATCAAAGTCCTTTTTTCGCATATCCCATTTATCGTATTTATGAGACAAGATCGGTTTTAAAAATTCTCCACCCATTCGCAATGCTTTGGCCGGTTCATTCCAGTATTTTAATATTGTTTTCGGTCCGTCCACAATTTTCTGTTGATCTTTTTTAAGCCTGTTAGATAATTGGTCCAACGCTTCATTCATAGTTTTCATTTCTTTCATCGATGATATCAGTCGTGATGCAGTAACGTCACCAATTTTTGGCCATAGGGTCAAATATCTAATCCAGGCAAGCTCATCATGATTACTTGCTGCCGCTCTGATTAAACAAAGAAGATCCTTGACATGGGCAGCCTGAAGAAAACTTATTCCACCGATAAATACGTATGGAATATTTTTTTCAATCAACATGGCTTCCACATTCCTTGAACCCCAGGCAGTCCTTGTGAGAATCATATGATCACTCCATAAAGATCCTGTTTCATGGCGCTCGATAAGATTCTCGGCGATCCATTTCGCTTCATAAAGATCACTGCCAAAATCAACCAGAAGGGGTTTAATGCCGGTTCCCCGCCGAGCCTTGAGATTCTTGTTATATTTCAAAGGGGATTCTTTGAGCAGCCAGTTGGAAATAGCTAAAATTTCCTGTGTGGAACGATAATTTTCTTCAAGCTTAAGAACCACTGAATCGGGAATTCGCTTTTTGAAAGAATGAACGTTTCTAAAATCAGCTCCACGGAACGCATAAATACTTTGGGCATCATCCCCAACACAGAACAGTTTGGCGGGATCTTTCATACCGTCCAGGATAATCCACTGCAAAGGATTTGTGTCCTGCGTCTCATCAACGAGGATGTGATCATAGCGGCTCCGTAATCGATTACGGATTGAAGAATCTTCATGTAGCTTTTTACCAAAGTGATAAAGAATGTCGTCAAAATCAAGATAACGGTTTAACTGTTTTCTCTGTTTGTATTCAGCAAATACGGCCAATATTTTATTGCAAGTTTTCTCGTCAAATTCTGTATATTTTTTTAAATATTCCAATACGCTCATGTTGATATTGCGGGAATATGAGAATATATTTACCAGTTGAGAAGCTTTGGGGAACTTTTCTCCTTTGGTTACATATCCTGATCTTGCAAGCCTCATGAGACTATTTTGATCGTCCCTGTCTATTACCGTAAAATCCTGGATTCCGAATTTATCGGCCATTCTTCGCATGATTAATAAACAGAAATGATGAAATGTTCCCGCTGTAACTTCATTAGCGGCATCGCCAATGCTCAAGTATAATCTATCTGTCATCTCTCTGGCGGCCCGGCGGGTAAATGTCAAAAGAAGTATGCGTCCTGGATCAACGCCTTTTCGTATCAGATATTCGGCCCGGGCGATTATGGTCAGCGTTTTACCTGTGCCGGCTCCCGCCAAAACCAAAATATGTTGGTCTTTATATTCAGCCGCTATTTGCTGATTTTTATTCAAACGTATTCCGTTACTCATAGTTTTTCTCGTATCGCCAAAACCTCAATATCAATAATGAGTTGTTCATTTTTTTAAACACAAAGCATAATTTATAAAATTACAGCTCAATTTTTACAATTCATTTTTGCCAACCTGTTTATAAAAATTGAAAACTGGGACCGGAATATCACGACCCCAGTTTCTTTTGGCAACATATCGCTCATTCAGTCTACGCCAGCTGTCTGTGGGGGTCGGACCACGCTAAGTATCTGATAATTTGTAAAAAGATCTCTAAAAATGGACGGTTTTTTGTTTTAAAGATACCATTTGGGGTGCAAAATAACAGGTCTAAGGATTTTTTTTGAAATACTATTTAGCTTAACAGGTCTTTTGGAGGTCGGCGTGGATTTGCTGGGAAGGTGAAAGCAGTCAAGTTAAGGCGGCGTAATATCAAATGAAATTAATTTTCCGGCCTTTTTAATAAATGCATTGTCAAATGTTACGAATTTATCAGCTTTCATAGTGGAAGCCAGGTGGAGTGCACCCGCAAAATCAAGGCCTGATTCATTTCATGAAATGGCCTGAAATACGGTTTGCTGATCTTCAACATGCACATTCGGATGCCCCATAGTTGCTCGAAAAACATGATATTATAATACTTATTTCAGTAGAAGAAACCCTTGTATAGAAAAGCGGTCTCGATTATTTTACAGTCAATATTGCTGACTCCAGATTCTTTCATTACCGGTCGCCATGAATTTCGCACTGTCTCAACTATCTTATTTAGGATAGTAGTAGCGTCTTCTTTATTTAATAGAAACCGACCATGTTGGCTTAAAAGATTATTTTTATTGGCATAGCGACCTCTATCTCCGCAAGCCATAGCAAGATCTCTTCTTTCCATGCCTATCATTGGCGTTGGTGTCAGGTCAAAGGCTGGGCTTAATTCCCAGTCCCGGCTCTTTGCCAGAATGGCGTGATTACGAGGGTGATCGTCAATGTTTGAAACTGCGGCGTTAAAACACATTCTGGCAAAAAGCTCACGAAGATCAGCTTCCGGCATCCTGCTTATACGTCTTAGTTCATCTGCAAACAGAATATAAGACCAGTCCCGCCGAGATGTAGGACTGTCATCACTTTGTAACAGGGTGAGTGCGCTGACCATTCGCTGTCGTTGATACCCTTTTTCAGTCCGTTCACGGTCAAATCGGCGAACCAGGATTACATCCCTTCCTCCAATATTTGTTATCCTGTTGTCTGCCACGGATATAGCGCATTTTTGGGCAAGCCTTAACAGACCGTGCTCTACTCGAGGATGGTTCCATCGATCATCGTACCTGCTGAATTTAGCGATCCACAGGTTCTGCTCATGTTCCACAACCGCTTTGGGTCGCGCGCCTCCCATTGATGTACCAATAAGTATCAATTCTTCGGCCTGCCTTGTGGACGAGTCTCCGGTGTTTGGTTCATCGCTAATGATGGCGTCAGCGGCAGCCTGTAAACGTTCCAGATCCATGGTCTGGTTAAACCGATGCTTCGGAGGTGGCGGCTGAACATTAGAACCAAATCCCAGAGCCCCGGCACGGTCATCCGGGCCATACATCAGGTAATCGAATTCTTCAAGTTTGGTGTGACCTGTGTTTCGTTCAATTACTCGCCTTCCCCAGTAATCCGGCATGGCGTCTCGGATCGCACCAAAAAAACCATCCATTCGAGCTGTTTCATATTGTCCCCTGCGAAGGCGTAACTCTACCGGATCAAGTTCAACAGCATCACTGCGTTCAAGATATCGCCGTCCGTAGAAAAACCGTCCTACCGAATCACCTTCAGGAGTCACGGAAACCTCAAAGCGCCCTGCTGTCACAAAATCAGTAGCGCCAGGTGGCACTATATATACATAGCATCCTCGTTCAGAAGTCATCATCTATGACCTTTCTCTTTGGTGCTGTCCGCGGGGTTCTTGCCCGTTCCAATATCTTGCCTTCCTCATCTCTGTCAGGGTCAGCCAGTTCGTGAATCTTTTTGTGAAGACCGAGTGCCCATAGCGCCCCAATGTAAGCGATTACAGCAGTAGTAGGCTTGCCATTCTCTACATCTGCCAATACATATCGAGAAATACCTATGCGTTCGGCGAGTTCTTCCATGGAAAGCCTGCGCCGCAACCGGGCGGTTCGTATATTTCGACCCAGGCGATTCAGCATTTCCTCGACCGCGGCCGGTGGAGATTTTGAGATTTTACTGACGCGTGACATGTTGTTTTAAAACTCCTTATAGGCTTTTTATGTTTATTTAAAACAATATATCTTTCAATTCATGTTTAGTCAAGCAAAATACAGATAATTGTTGCTTTAAAGCATCTTATAGTCTATTTAAGATGTATCAAAGCAACCTTGACAAGTTTTTTGCGTCTTTGAAAAGGAAAAAGTGTTACCCGTTGTCTTGACCCCTTTCGGAGATTGCATGGCCATTACTGGGCTTGTCGCTTTGGTGATCAGAGAGGTGGGAAACTCTATCAGTTGATTTTAAAATAAAATTGGGGCCTTAGAGTGGATTGGGCGATGGTAATTTGTCCAAAAAAAAAGGCGTTTAAACCCTTATTTGAGTTTAAACGCCCAACTATGATAAAAATGGCGTCCCCAAGGGGATTTGAACCCCTGCTGCCGGCGTGAAAGGCCGGTGTCCTGGACCGGGCTAGACGATGGGGACGTGTTTGGCAATTTTCTGATTGGTGGGCCGTGCGCGGCTCGAACGCGCGACTCTCTGCTTAAAAGGCAGATACTCTACCAACTGAGTTAACGGCCCCTAAAAGCTTAACAAACTAACTATATTTATCAAGGTTGTCAATAAAAAATCAAAGGGAATTTGATAAAAGTTTTAATTGATAGGTTATTTTCGCCAGAATTCCGGTACCAGAAGGATGATGACCGTGTATATTTCAAGCCTTCCCATCAGCATGCAGCATATAAGTATCCATTTGCCCAGATAAGGCATATGGGCAAAGTTGTCTGCCGGTCCCACCATTCCCAGCCCGGGTCCTATATTTCCGATGGTGGCTGCCACCGAAGCAATAGACGTCATAAAATCGACCCCCATGCCTGCAATGAGTACAGAAGAAAAAGCAAACAACCCTATGTATAACCCCATAAACCCGAGGACACTTCGCATCACATCCTCGGGAACGGACTTGCCACCGATTTTAATATGCTTGATCGAATGAGGATGAATCA
>CAZIIV010000008.1:18616-45138 GCA_964539365.1 uncultured Desulfobacteraceae bacterium
TCGGGAACGGACTTGCCACCGATTTTAATATGCTTGATCGAATGAGGATGAATCAGGGAAAACAGTTCTTTATAACAGTATTTTAAATAAAGCATCACCCGGAGGCATTTCATGCCTCCGCCCGTGGAGCCGGCCGACGCCCCTAGAAACATACATAACAATAGAATAATCTGGGACATGGCAGGCCACAACTCGAAATCGGCTGTGACATAGCCTGTGGTGGTCACAATGGATACCACTTGAAACGCACCGAAGCGCAATGCCTGATCCAGGGTTTCGTATACCGATCCGTAGACATTAATAGATACAATACCCGTCAATACCAGAACCGCACCCAAAAAAAAACGGCACTCCGAATCCCGCCAGAATGCAAGGGGCTTGCCCCTCAGGAACTGATAATGAAGCGAAAAATTAATTCCGGCCAGCAGCATAAAAAAGATAAATACCGTATCCAAATAGACACTGTTATAGTGAGCGATGGAAGTGTTTTTGGTTGAAAACCCGCCGGTGGGCATCGTGGTGAAGGTATGACACAGGGCATCATAAAGATCCATTCCCCCGATCATGAGCAGGAGAACCTCTGCCAGAGAAAAAAGTGCATAAACTTTCCACAGGATCATGGCGGTGTCTCTGATACGGGGTTTGAGCTTATCCGGAACAGGAGTTGGAACTTCGGCTTTGTAAAGCTGCATACCGCCGACACCCAGGAACGGCAGAATCGCGATGGATAAAACAATGATCCCCATTCCGCCCAGCCACTGGATAAAACTTCGCCAGAAAAGAAGTCCTTTTGATACCGCTTCTATATTCATCAAAATCGAAGATCCGGTGGTCGTAAATCCGGAGACAGATTCAAAAAACGCATCAATAAACGTACCGAATTCAGATCCCAGATAAAAGGGAAATGCGCCGAACAAGCCGATGGCTGTCCATCCCATGGCGACAATTGCCATGCCCTCGCGATGGCTGATATAATCTACTTTTATACTTTTGAAGCAAACGATCAGTGATAATCCGGCACCCAGGGTTATTCCCATGGCTTTAAGCAGGGGAATCACACTTTGATCCTTGTAGTATAGACCGAAAAAAAGGGGAAATACCATGCACAGGCCCAAAAAAAAGAGTAATATTCCGACAATACTCAGAATAAAGTGCCACCGCATCTAAAAATACTCCAGTTTTACGGCGAGGATTTTTTCGATCTTGGGGATGGCCTGTCTTGTTGAGAAGATAATGATCCTGTCATTGGGCTCAATCACGCTCTCACCGGAGGGGATAATGACGTTGTCGTTTCGGATGATACCGGTAATCAGGGCCCCTTTGGGAATATTAATTTTCTTTATGGGCTTTCCCACAACGTCTGAAGTTTCCAGGGCCACCGCTTCCATTATTTCAGCCTGTTCGTTTTTAATTGCTTTGGCCGAAATCACCTTGCCCCGGCGAATGTGCCGTAAGATGGTATTTACGGCCGAAAGTCTCGGGCTCACCACCTGCTCGAGACCGATCATGGACATCAGGGGCAAATAGCTGACCTTGCTGATCTTGGTTATGGTTTTGGCGGCACCCATGCGCTTGGCAAGGAGAGACGTTAAAATATTGGTTTCCTCATCGTTGGTGAGGGTAATCACAACATCCATATTTTGAATGTTTTCTTCTCTCAAAAGCTCTTGATCAGAACCATCGCCATGCAGAACAACCGCCTTGTTCAGCCTCTCGGCAAGCTGGGCGCACCGGTCCGGATTCTTCTCAATTATTTTGGTAAAAACGGCTTTTTCTTCAAGCAGTTTGGCCAGCCTGAATCCGATATTCCCGCCGCCGATGATCAAAACGCTGCCAATGGGCTCCATCTGTTTATCAAAAATTGCCAATGAATCTAAAAAATTGTCTTTTTCGCTGATAAAATAGACCAGATCACCCGCCAAAAGCCTGTCATTTCCCCTGGGTATAATCAGTTCTTCATCTCGTATCACCGCGGCAATCAGCGGGATTTTCTTTCCGATTTGGGCAGACATTTCCGAAAGACGGATACCGGCCAGGCGAGCCGACTTATCCAAATGTATCGCGACAAATTTAACACGGCCGTCGGCAAAATCATCCACATCCACCGCACCGGGGACATTCATCATCCTACGGATGGTTTTTACAACTTCGATTTCCGGATTAATTAACGTATCGATATGGGGGGTATGATCACGGAAGGTATCATGATATTCATCATAGTCAGCAGCTCGGACACGTGCCAGTTTTTTTGTTGTTGGTGAAAGTATATTTGCAACCAGACATGCCACCAAATTGGTTTCATCACTATCTGTAACCGCCAGGAGGATGTCCGCCTCTTTGATGCCCGCTTCCTTCAAAACAATCGGACTGCTTCCGGACCCATTGAGCACCTGAACATCAATAGTGTCAGATACATGTCGAATGGCAACCGGGTTGTTGTCGATTACCACAACATCTTTATTTTCAAAGGCCAGATGGCTTGCGATGTTAAATCCCACCTCACCGGCACCCACTATTATTATTTTCAACTCACGCTGCTCCTTTTATAAAATGGCGATATGGTGTTTACCATACAATAATAAACAGGCAAAGGCAAATAACCACAAAAAGGGCCGCCCAGTCCCTTAAGCGTGCACAAAGCCCGGGATCTGTTCTGTTTTCAGAATAACATCGGGCCTCCATGGCAGCTGCCAGCTTGCCGGCCCGTTCGAAGGTTCGGCGCATGAGCGGAATTCCGAGTTTTTTCAATCGGTAGACCGGATTCTTTCTATTATCCACTCCTCTCGCCCGCTGGGCATCGGCGGTTTCCCTTGCCTGATCGAAAATAACAGGAATAAACCGAACGATCAGACTCATCATAGTGGCAATCCTTTTAGACGGGATAAACGGAAACGGGTGAAGGAGCCACTGAACCGCGGCTTTAATTTCTGAAGGCCGTGTTGTTGATACAAATGCCAATCCGGTCAAAACAACACTCACAAGCCGCCAGCAAATTATGGCGCCGTCATAGACCCCCTCACGGGTGATGGAGACAGACATAAATTGGATCACCGCTGATCCCGGGGTGGATAATGCACGGGCGAGAAAAATAAACACAAGAAACACAAAAACATACCGAAACGCTTTTAAAATAGTTTTTAACGATCCTTGGGCATGCAGCACTACAGAAACCAACACCAGAGTTAAAACTGAAAGTGTAACCGCATATGCTTTGAGACTGGCAAGGCTGATAAGGACGAGAAAAAAGAGCTTAAATCGAACATCCAGCCCATGAAGCACGGAAGATCCGGGACGAAAATTGAAAGCGCTCAATTCAGCCATGATGGAACCTCCATCCCCAGACGGGAAGCACACGGTTCTCTGATACCAAAGGGTTCGAGTTCTCCAAGCAGTTGAGAGGGCATTCCGTCTTTTACCACTTTTCCGTGTTTCATTATAATCAGACGATCCGCATGGGCAATTACTTTTTCCAGATCATGGGCGGCAACAAGAACGGTGTGGCCGGACCCGTGCAGAGAAACAATCTGCTTTAAAACCTGTTTGACACCGGGATAGTCAAGGCTGGAAAACGGTTCGTCAAAAACCAGTACGTTCGGTTCCATGGCCAGGATACCCGCGATGGCAAGCCTGCGTTTTTCCCCGCCTGAAAGTAAATGGGGCTTTTGATCCTTAAAATCGAGCATGCCCACAATCTTCAATGAGTTGGATACCCGTCTTTTAACCTCGCTTCTGTCCAGACAAAGGTTTTCCGGGCCAAATGCCACATCATCGCAAACCGTTTCCCCCACAATCTGACTGTCGGCATCCTGGAATACCATTCCGACCATCTGCCTGGCTTTAACAAGATTTTCAGATACCGGACGTCCGGCCAGACGAATCGTGCCGGTGGTTGGAAGAAGAAGTCCGTTCAGGTGTTTTAAAAGAGTGGTTTTTCCGGACCCGTTCTGCCCGGCAATAATGACAAAGGTTCCTTCCCGGATGGTAAGATTTATATTGTCCAGGCCGAGGGTACCGTCTGCAAAAATATGATTCAAGTTTTCGATTTCAATTATATTCACGACATCATCTCTGACTTGTTACCTTTTCGCGAACATGAAGTTAAGAAGGTAAGAAAATCAGAAGGTTAGTTTTTCTCTCAGCTTCCAATCTTCTCACCTTCCGATCTTCTGTTCTTCAGACCTCCGCCCTATGACTTCTGTCTCATGACTGCTAATTCCTGGCACCTGATCTCTGTAAATTACCGGTCGTAAGGCTTTTGTAATGGGGACGGCCGCGGCAATTTTAAGAGCATCCCCTAAAATAAACGGGTACATTCCCACCGCCAGTGTCTTGGCCAATGTCATGCCGGTTAACATTTTCAACCATGTTACCCCGAAAGCGTAAATAATCAGACAGCCGCAGACCATAGCAAGTATGTCGGAAACCGCGTGTTTTCGTGATGTTTCGGTGATCCATCCGATCACGTAGACCGCCGGAAGAAACCCCACAAGGTATCCGCCCGTAGGTCCTGCAAAGCGTCCGATTCCGCCGACCCCGCCGGCAAACACCGGAAGACCCATAGCACCTGCCAAAAGATAAACGCCTACACTTGCAAGGCCCCACTTGGAACCCAGCAACAGGCCTGACAGAAATATAAAAAGATTTTGAAGAATGATGGGAACCGGGCCGATGGGTATTGCCAGGTATGCGCCTGCCGCGGTCAGCGCAGCCAGCAGTGAAGCATATACGGTCATGTGAATATGATCAGCCATGAAAGCAATCGCCATAGGCAATTTTTTTTATTGATCCGTCTTCAAGCTTCACCATGAGTGCGCCGGTGTTGTCCACATCCATTGCAGTGCCTTTGAATTCGTCATGGGTGGTTACAACGGTTACCCGCCGGCCGAGGGTCATGGCATGGATTTTCCACTCAGAGATTACATTATCCAGGGTCCCGGTGTTCATCCGATGTTCAAATTCATCCAGAAACCAGGATAAAAGCTGTTTTCTCGATATATTCCTGCCAAGAATTTTCTTTAGTGATATGGCCATGGGTTCACGAGGAGAGGGATCGTTATTAACATTTATTCCCATACCGATGTTAATAAACGTAACCCTATCGGTCTCCGCCTCCATTTCAGAGAGTAATCCCGCAACCTTTTTTTCATGAACAAGGATATCGTTAGGCCATTTTACCCTGGCATCAATATGAAACATATTGCGCAGGATTCGAGCCAGAATCATGGATGCGGCAAAGTTGACCCGTGCACTTAGCACCGGCGGTATTTGCGGTCTGAGTATAATGGTAAAATAAAGCCCGCCTTGTGATGAAACCCAGGTTCTTTTCAAACGACCCCGTCCTTTTCTTTGCCGTCCCGCGATGACCACGGTAAAATGAGGAGCATTATTTCTTGCAAGGTCTCCGGCGACATCCATTGTGGAGGTAACTTCATCAAAATAATGGATTTTTAATTCTCTATCCCCGAATTCCCAAGGGTAAAGGACGTCAGGGTCGTTTATCAGACGGTATCCTTTGGGTGTTGCCTGGATATGGTATCCAAATTTCTGGAGTTTTTTAATATGTTTCCATATAGAGACTCTGGAAATCTTTAAGCAAGAACTGAGGGTTTCTCCGGAAACCACGTCACTCTCTGTTCTCAATATTTTAAGAATCTGTCCCTTCATTATTTGCCTGCCACCCGGTTAGCCCTGATAATTTCACCAGTTAACGCAATGGGAAGAAATTGTCAACTCAAACTAAATCAACATAAGGGCAAGGCAAACGCATTTGAATCCCAATATAGAAAGAACGCTCCACGACGGCGTGCTGAAATCAAACGCGGTCACTCTGACAGATATCCGTTATGAATTTTAGTTGCCGGTCAGTTGTGTTTGCAATTCTGTCTTATTGACCGTATAATTCAAGTTGGTTCGCTTCGCTCACAATTGGAATGTTGGAATACTGGAATAATGGGTTCTGGGATAATGCAATATTGGGTTAATGGTAAAATTTGTGTTGACGGTAAAATTAAAAATGGCAAATATCCTTTTATAAACCAACCTTCCAGTATTCCACTATTCCACTATTCCATATTCGAGGCAAGCGTTCAGGCCTCAAAAAATGTCCTATTTTTTCATTAGGTTGTAGAATATCCAAGATCTTATGTGGCATGAAAAGTTCATCAAAATTTGTGTGATGGTTATATGGTGTGTTGGAATTTTACAGATCTGCATTTCATGTGCCGTCACGGCGAAAAACCGGTATTTCAAGGCTGAAACCTGCTATTATGAGTTGCGAAAGAATCCGGGCAGTCAAAAATACAGACACAACTGGCTGAGGTGTATCAATAAGTTTCAGTCCGTTTACAAGCGGTCCCCATCAGACCCCTGGGCACCCGCGGGCATGTACAAGTCCGGGGAGCTTTATGTCGAACTTTACAAACGATCCCATCGAAAGTCTGATAAACAGGAGGCCGGAGATCTTTTCAGGCGGATTATAAAACAGTATCCCAAAAGCCGGTACCGTGCAAAAGCAGCAGCGGCAATACGAACTCTTGAAACAGACGCATCGGAAGGCAGAACGTCAAAAACAGCTATTCACGCGGACAAAACAAAAAAAAAATATATCACGGCAACGCCTCGGACGCTCTCGAGTACCCAAAAAGCTATTGACAAGACCACAATCATAACAGGGATTCGTTACTGGTCAAATCCCACCTACACCCGTATTGTTATTGATGCCAACCGGGAAACATCTTTTACCCACAGACTACTTAAAAAAGATCCTTCTATTAATAAACCCCAGCGGTTGTATGTTGATTTAAAAAACAGCAGACGAGGAAAAAACATAGAAAAATTTACACCCATTAACGATAATTTGCTCAGGGATGTGCGTGCCGGCCAATATACACCCCATGTGGTTCGGGTTGTGGTGGATATCAAATCTATCGAGTCCTATAAAATATTTTCACTCAAACAGCCGTTCCGAGTCGTCCTGGATCTGTCAGGGGATTCTATGGCTATGGGCTCTGTGTCAAAACCTCAGAGAAAAGCAGCCGCAGTTGCGCGAAAAAGGCGTACAAAAAGGGGCGTACTCCAGCAAGCGCAACGTAAGCGTCCCCTAATCGTTGTGGATCCGGGTCATGGAGGACACGATTTTGGATCTCCCGGGTATTTAAAAAAAGTGTATGAAAAAGATATTGCCCTTCAAATTGCCGAGCGGCTTGCTAAAAAAATCCGGAAAAAACTTTCATACGAAGCTCTCATGACCCGGAATAATGATCGTTATCTTACCCTTGAAGAGCGCACTGCCATAGCAAACACAGAAAATGCGGACCTTTTTATATCCATACATACCAATGAGTCGGAAAATCGAAGCGCATCCGGAATTGAGACCTATTTTCTGAACCTGGCCACAGATAATTCGGAGATAACGGTCGCGGCCCGTGAAAATGCCACTTCAAAAAAGAATATCAGTGATTTGCAAACCATTTTAACGGATATTATGCACCACACGAAAATTAATGAATCCAGCCTGCTGGCAAGCTATATTCAGAATTCTTCATACAATCACTTAAGATCAAGATACACTGATGTTAAAAACAACGGGGTTAGAAAGGCGCCGTTTTATGTACTTCTCGGCGCAAGGATGCCCGCCGTATTGATAGAAACGTCGTTTATCAGCAATCCCAGGGAATGCAAACGATTGAGCAGTTCGGGTTATCAGGATCATTTGTGCGAGGGGATAATAAGCGGCATACAAAAATATGTCGAAAAATCGAGATCAGCCTCATAACCGTCTCGAAAATTCTAAAACTTTTCGAAAATACCGGTTTATCAACGACACCCAGTTTGTGCCATCAGAACGGAAGAATAGCCTCCGGCTCGGAGAGAATACTGGAATAGGCGAAGTCTCTAAGTTTGATGAACTCGTAAAAAGTCATAAAATAGCGTTTTACGTCATTCCGGTGAAAGCCGGAATCCAGTAAATTCAACTAGTTCTGGATGCCGGATCAAGTCCGGCATGACGGTTTTGGGACGGTTTCGTATTACCCGATATTAGGCATAAGGGACCATTTGATCACCCAGAAAGGGGTGTTCGGGTATTTGTCCAGGCATACGATGCCGCTGTTTTGAAATTTGAACACCGGCGTTTCGATGGATCCTGTTATTAGAAATGACGTCATTCTTTCCATAAACGGCAGATGACCCACAAGCATACGATTGGCCGCGCTGTCTGTTTTATCGGCAAAAGCGGTGACATCATCCAAAGGATTCAATCCGCTGCTTTCCTGTATCCCCTGTTCAGGCGTTAGGATAGATTCAAAGATCTCAGCGGTCTGGCGAGATCGAGTCTTACCGCTGTGGGTTATGCCCGACACAAGAACATTATATGCTTTGGCCACTTCTGCGATACGCTTTGTTTCAGCGATTCCCTCCGATGACAGACCCTTTTCGGGATCTTCATCCTTGGGCAAACTTTTCCCGTGCTGAACCAGAAAAAGAGCCATTTTACACTTCCTCCTTAAATCTTAAATCCGGGTTACGTTTTTTTATCACGCAGGGCTGCATGCGCGGCGGCCAGGCGTGCCACAGGTATCCGAAACGGAGAGCACGAAACATAAGTTAACCCCAGTTCATGGCATAACTGAATAGATTCGGGGTCACCGCCGTGTTCACCACAAATACCGCATTCCAGGTCGGGTCTTACGGCCCGTCCTTTTTCAACGGCCATTTTCATAAGCAGTCCTACGCCGTCCCGGTCGATAACTGCAAAAGGATTATCCGGCAGGATTTCTTTTTCCATGTATTCAATCAAAAACCCGGCTTCGGCATCGTCTCTGGATATTCCGAAGGTTGTCTGGGTCAGATCATTGGTTCCAAAAGATATAAAGGCGGCATATTCTGCGATCTGATCACAGGTGAGGGCGGCCCTGGGGATTTCGATCATGGTTCCGAACTTGTAATCCGGCTCGATCCCCTGTTCCTTCATCACCTGTTTGGCGACGTTCTCAAGAATCCCCCGCTGGATCTTCAGTTCGTTAACATGGCTGGTTAACGGAATCATCACTTCCGGATGCACATCTATACCTTCTTTGGCCACTATACACGCGGCCTCAAAGATGGCACGAACTTGCATTGAGGTCAGATCCGGAATATGAATCCCCAGACGCACACCGCGCAGGCCCAGCATGGGATTGGACTCATGCAGACTTTCGACCCGTTTGAGGATTTGTTCTTCTTTGGTGATTTGATCCAACAGCTTGTTAATTTCCTCAAGAGTGCCGGCTTCTTTCAGACGAATCTTACAGTCGGTCAAATCCCGCATCAGGTCCACATGATTGGGTAAAAATTCGTGCAACGGCGGGTCGATCAGGCGAATGATGACCGGCAGACCGTCCATCACCCGGAAAAGACCGGCAAAGTCTTCGCGCTGAAAGGGAAGCAGGGCATCGAGTGCCTCGCGCCGTTCACTCGGCAAATCCGTCATGATCATCTTTTGCACAAAGGGGAGTCGCTCGGCCTCGAAAAACATGTGCTCCGTGCGGCACAGGCCGATCCCCTCTGCACCGTAATCCCGCGCGCGCTGAGCATCGACCGGATAGTCGGCGTTGGTCCAGACACCCAAACGGCGAAATTCATCCGCCCAGGAAAGTATTTTCATCAGCCACGGATCTTTAATGTCAGGCACCATGGTCTTGAGCTTGCCCTTGTAAACTTCGCCTACAGTACCGTCTATGGAGATCCAGTCACCCTCTTTGATAATTAGATCTTTTACGCTCATCTGACGATGAGCCATATCGATTTTGAGTTCCGAAACCCCCACTACGGCCGGCTTGCCGAATTGCCGGGCAACCAAAGCCGCATGGCTGGTTCGACCCCCCCGGCTGGTAAGAATTCCCTGGGCAGCCAGCATTCCGTGTACGTCGTCCGGGCGGGTTTCAGGGCGTACCATGATGACATCTTTGCCTTCTTTCTTGGCCCATGCTTCAGCAATATCGGCGTCAAGGGCAACCACGCCATAGGCCGCGCCGGGTGAAACATTGAGGCCGGTGGCCAGCATTTCGCCGCCGGCTTTGGCCTTTTTGATGGCCTCACGGTCAAATTGGGGATGAAGAAAAAAATCAACCTGATCGGGGGAAACACGCATCACCGCTTCTTCCCGTGTAATCAACCCTTCTTCTACCATATCCACGGCTATGCGAACAGCTGCCTGGGCCGTACGTTTGCCGTCACGTGTTTGCAGCATCCACAGTTTATTTTTTTCAACTGTAAATTCAACATCTTGCATATCACGATAGTGCTTCTCCAGCGTCTTTGTGATCTGCTCGAATTCTTCATAGGCCTTGGGCATCTCCTCTTTGAGTTTTGAAATGTCATGGGTCAGGCGTATCCCGGCAACTACGTCCTCCCCCTGTGCATTGGTGAGATAATCGCCTTCTATAAGATTTTCTCCGGTGGTTCCGTTGCGCGTCAAGGCAACACCGGTGGCACTGTCATTGCCCATGTTGCCAAAAACCATGGTTTGAATACTGACCGCGGTACCCAGATCATGTGGAATACCGGCGGCATTGCGATAGTCAACCGCCCGCTTGCCGTTCCAACTTTTGAAAACCGCTTCGGTGGCCAAAAGGAGTTGTTCATTTGGATCGGTTGGAAAATTGCGGTTTGCATGTCGTCTGAAAATGGATTTAAATTTATCCGTCACTTCCTTCCAGGCCTCGGCGGTCAATTCCGTATCGGTTTTGACCCCTGCTTTCATACGGGCTTCGGTAATGACTTCCTCAAACGCTTCATCCGGAGCACCCATGACAACACTTCCGAACATTTGCACCAACCGGCGATAAGAATCGTACACAAAACGTTCATCGCCGGTTAATTCGATCATGCCTAGTGCAGTTTCGTCATTGAGACCGATGTTGAGCACCGTGTCCATCATGCCCGGCATGGAGAACTTGCCGCCGCTACGGCATGATATCAACAATGGATTCTTACGGTCACCGAATTTCTTGCCGGTGGCAGCCTCGATAGTTTGCATTCCCTGTTTGATCTGTTCACCCAGACCCTCTGGAAAGGCGCCCCCCGCAGCTAAATAGGCATTGCAAGCCTCGGTAGTTATTGTAAAACCGGGGGGAACCGGTATGCCAATGCGCACCATTTCCGCTAAATTGGCACCCTTGCCGCCCAACAGTCCGCGCACGTTTTCCCAATTACCACCAACATAGTTTTTCGCTTCCTCAACTTCATCAAAAAGATATACCCATTTATTAGCCATTTTGAAACACCTCTCCATAAAATTAAAGATTGAAATAAAAATAAGGAAAGTAAAAAAAGATTTTCAGACAAAGATCACTATAGATAAAAGTCGGTTATATGTCAACCGAGAAAAATACAACCGGAGGTAAACTTCAAAGTTAACTCTAACTGATTCAGATAGAAGCGATTGGCTTTCCAGGATAGGGCACTGAAATATCAAATCACAATACTCAAACACCAAACAATATCAAAATTACAAATTCCAATGACCAAAACACTTCAATCTGTTATTGGATATCTCGCCGTCATTGTATCTGTTTTGAATTTTGAATTTCGGTCATTGAGATTTCATTGAGATTTGTATTTTGGTGCTTGAAATTTTCATGATTTTCATTAGCCAGTAATTTTATTTATTACAGACAATTATGTGTTTAAATAACGTGGCCCTGAATATAGCTGTCGTGGGTTTGATAAAAAAAAATCAGGTTAGGGTTCGCGAAGAAATAAATTTACATTTTCAGGAGTCGAGGCGCCCGCATGGCAAGGCGCGAGGAGGGCGAATAGCTGGCTATTTAACCGACGAGTAACGCAGCCAGGCGGAATGGATCGGCGCATTAAAATGTGAAGTTATTTTTGAGCAAGCCCTTAGCACCGGGTCCACCCGCATTCCATATTGGAGCAAACCATACAGCCTTCGGCCCGATGAATCGGTGCGTTGCAATCGGGACAGCAAATATCTTTGATTTTTGATGTGTTATGTTCGTTAAAATGGATGTCCGTATCTTGAATCCGTTTTGCAACCTCACGGTACAAGTCCGCATTTTCTATGGCAACCTCAAGGGCTTTGCCCATGCCGGCCGCACAACTGTTTACTTCCACATCTTTTCCCGAAGAAATTGCTTTTGTACAGGCTGGACAATGGATAGATTTCATGGAATGAATTATCTTTTCAAGAGACACACCCGCCCGGAGACAGTATGACAAAAGCACACCCAGCGCCTTGGTATTTGCAGCGCAGCCGCCGCCTACGGTCCTTATAAAAACTTCCACCACTCCGTCTTTGTCAAAATGAGGATCAACATAGAGCTTGCCGCAGGCGGTTTTCATTTTCAGGCTCGGTCCGGTGGTCGCCCTGGGACGATGCTTGAGTTCTCCTCTAGCTAATCGGGCTGTTTTTTCAGGTTCTACCGGCTCCTTTTTTGTATATAAGGCCTGGACGTTACGGGAACCTTCCCGGTAAAATGTGATCCCCTTGCATCCCATTTTCCATGCTTTGAAAAAGGCTTGGGAAACCTCGGATTTATCGGTATGGTAGGGTGCGTTGATGGTTTTTGAGACACCTGAATCAACGCCGTTGTTCTGAAACGCAGCCTGTATCATAATGTGTTCCTCCACGGAAACATCATTTGTCGTGACAAAAAAATCCGGCAAAGATTCGGTTTTCTTCTTTGTATACCATTCCCGGACCACATCCGGAACCATGGCAAGTTTTTCTCCCTCCATACACTCCTTGGTATAGAAAAATGAAAAGTTCGGTTCACACCCGGATGAGCAATTGGCAATCAATGAGAGCGTACCTGTGGGCGCAACGGTTGTCAGCGTGCCATTTCGTCTTTTGGGAACGGAAAACTCATAGTTATTAAAGATCGGCGCCACCCCTTTTTCTTTGCCCAGTGCAATGGAAGTTTCATTGGCAATATCGTAAATGCAGGTCATTATTTCTTTTGCCAGATTCACAGACTCATGGGATCCGTATCGAATGTGGAGCTTGATACACATGTCGGCAAACCCCATGATTCCCAGACCAATCTGTCTGGTTTTTAAAGTCATTTTTTCAATTTCTACAATAGGGTAATTATTTACCGTGATTACCGAGTCCAAGAACCGTATGCCGATCTGGACGATGTTGCGCAGTTTTTCCCAATCAATTTTTGCTTTTCCTTTAACCCAATCCCCGCTGACCGTCCGGGAAAGATTTATGGATCCGAGGTTACAGGAAGAGTAAGGCAGCAACGGCTGTTCTCCGCAGGGATTTGTGGCCTCGATTTCACCCATGGGTCGCAACGGATTATTTCTGTTGATGGTATCTAAAAACACGATACCCGGCTCTCCGTTTTTCCAGGCGCCGTCAATAATGGTTTCCCAAATTACCCGTGCGGAAAGGGTGTTGTAGATCTTGTCATCAAACACCAGATGATAATCCGTGTCATTTTCAACAGCGTTCATAAAGGCATCTGTGATGCCCACGGACAAATTGAAATTTTTCAGTTTTCCCTCCATAATTTTGGCGGTTAAGAAGCTCTCAATATCCGGATGATCAACCCGAAGGATTCCCATATTAGCACCATCGCGGGTGCCTCCTTGTTTTATGATATCTCCGATGGTGAAATCAAAGATTTCTATGAAAGAGAGCGGGCCTGAAGCCGTTCCGCCGGTAGAAGCAATCCGCTCTCCTTTGGGGCGAAGATTTGAGAAGCTCATCCCTGTTCCGCCTCCGTAGGCCTGAACATCCACGGCGTCAGCCAGTGTTTTAAAAATACTTCGGCGACTATCTTCCACGGGAAGAACAAAACAGGCGCTTCCACACCCTTGATTTCTGCCAAAATTTCGCAACGTGGGGCTGTTGGGCAAAAAATCCAGTTCCATCATAATCCTTTTATATTCTTTTTGCCATGTTGCACGGTCTTGAGAATTTTCTTCGGCGCCTGCCACTTTATGGGCGACCCTGTTGCACAATTTTTCCCAGGTTTCCCCTTTGGCAAAATACCTTTTTTGTAATATTTTTAGTGCGTTTTGTGTAAGTTGCATGATATTTTAACTCCTGGATCTCTTAAGAAAAACAAACTCATAGAAAAGTTTTTTCCTTGAGGAGCACACCATTTACTTTTAAAAGTGTATCACAGAACGGGTATGGGCTTGCCGGTATGATACGCCAGAGCCTGACATGTAGCGATCAACTGTCCAGCCTTATCCGTTACCTTGATATCAAAGCCGGCTGTCTTTTTGGTCCGGCTGACTTGCCGGGCTTCGGCACGCAAACGCTCCCCCGGTTTGGGACTGGACACATAGGTTACACTCACGTTTAATGCCACGGCTACCGTCCCTTCTGTCTGACCGGCCGCCTCAAATGCTTCGTCGATTAAGCCAAAAATAACCCCGCCGTGGGCTCTCCCGTAAATATTGTCCATGGTTTTGGGATGATAGATCATCTCCACCGCGGAATATCCAAGGTCCAGCTCCACAAGTTCCATTTCCAACGCCCGTGCAAAGGGTTCTTTTCTCACAGCCCGATAGATGGCCTCTTTTACGGTTTGATCCATAATTCATTTCCATTGATGGCTTGAAAAATGATGAATTCATCATTTTGACCGGTAAATTTTTATAATAGCAAAAACATACTATTTTTTCAAAAGGTCCATTGCTTTTTGAACAATATTTTCAGGGGTAAAGCCAAATTGTTTCATTACGGTTCCACCCGGAGCGGAAGCACCAAAATCTTCGATGCCGATAACGGCGCCGCTGTTCCCCACGTAGTGCTTCCAACCCATGGGAGAACCGGCTTCTATGGCAAGACGTACGGCCACCTCCGGCAACAGCACCCGGTCTTTGTATTCTTGAGGGGTTTGTTCGAAAAGCTCCCAGCTCGGCATGCTTACCACCCGGACGGCGATATTTTCCAAATCAAGACGTTTTTGGGCTTCAAGGGTAATATGAACCTCCGATCCTGTGGCAATAAGGATAATATCGGGTGTGCCCTGGCAATCCGCCAGGATATAAGCTCCGTCTGCCAGACCGTTTTCTTTAGTGTCACGATTTATTACCGGAAGTTTCTGACGGCTTAAGACCAGAGCGACCGGACCTCTTGTGTTTTTTACGGCATGGCGCCATGCCCGGGCGGTTTCGCAAGCATCCGCAGGCCGAATAACCGTGAGGCCTGGAATTGCTCTCAGGCCGGCAAGTTGTTCAACGGGCTGATGAGTGGGGCCGTCTTCGCCCACCGCAATACTGTCGTGAGTAAAGATATATATGATCGGCAGCTTCATCAGGCTGGCAACACGAATAGCCGGCCTCATATAATCGGCAAAAACAAGAAACGTCCCCCCATAAGGCCGTAGTCCGTTATGAAGGAACATTCCGGAGAGTATTCCTGCCATGGCATGTTCCCGAACTCCGAAGCGAATATTACGGCCATGGTAAGTACCTTTCTGGAATTCAGGGAAAGCATTCATAAATGTTTTATTGGAAGGTGCCAGATCCGCAGAACCGCCGATAAGCGTGGGAACTTTTTCTGCAATGGCATTCAGAACCTTGCCGGAAGCCGCACGGGTTGCAATGGGACCATCGGCAACTGAAAATTCGGGGATTTCGGCATCCCATCCTGGTGTTAAAAAACCACTCATGGCATCAACCCATTGTTTTGTCAGATCAGGATATTTTTTGCTGTAGGCCTGATAGGCTTCCTGCCAGACGGCTTCGGCTTGCTTTCCTGCGTCTATGCATTTCCTGAATTTATTCAGCACCTGCTCCGGTATGAAAAAACAGAGGTCGTCAGGAGTCCCCAAAATTTTTTTTGTCAAGCGCACTTCCTCTTCGCCAAGGGGTGCGCCGTGGGCATCGGCCGTATCCTGTTTGTTGGGGCTTCCAAAAGCAATATGGGTTCGCAGAACAATCAGTGACGGACGTTCGGTCTCGGCTTTCGCGTTCTCAATCGCATTGAAAATTGCATCAATATCATTCCCGTCATCAACTTTCAAAATATGCCAGTTATAGGCCTTAAACCGCAGGGCAACGTCTTCCGTAAAGGTGATGTCGGTGTTCCCTTCAATTGAGATTTTGTTGTCATCGTAAATGCAAATGAGTCTGCCAAGGCCCAGATGTCCGGCAAGGGATGCAGCTTCAGAAGATATTCCTTCCATCATGTCTCCGTCCCCGCATATCATATAGGTGAAATGGTCGACAATTTCATATCCGTTACGATTAAAACGGGCCGCAAGATGCCGTTCCGCCATAGCCATACCCACGGCATTTGCAAAACCCTGACCCAAAGGACCGGTTGTGGTTTCAACTCCCGGGGTATGACCGAATTCAGGATGTCCCGGCGTTTTACTGCCCCACTGACGAAAATTTTTTATATCATCAAGGGTTACGTCATACCCCGAGAGATGAAGCAGGCTGTATAGGAGCATTGAGGCATGTCCGCCGGAAAGCACAAATCGGTCCCTGTCGAGCCAGCCGGGGTTTTTGGGATTATGCTTCATCACACGAGTCCATAAAACATAGCCTGCCGGAGCAAGACCCATTGGCGCACCGGGATGGCCGGAGTCGGCGTTTTGAACAGCATCCATGGAGAGGGTGCGAATCGTATTAATACAAATTTCATCGATGTTCGCCCCGCTTTCAGACAAGCCTTGATTCATGATTGGATTCTCCTTTGATTAAATTATGGGTTCGTTTTAATTTCATCTCCGTCGCAAAGAAACACACGGCGCTGGCGTTTGCAGAAGTTTGCCGCAAAAGCGATATCCTCCATGATAATGGAGTCCGGTTTTATACGAAACCGTTTCCCTTTGTATGCGCCACAGAATGTACACTTGTTCCGGGAACATCCCACGGTTATTTGCAGCAGAATGCTGTTGCCTTCGCTGGGCGGACGGATTATATTTCCTTCATAGTGCAATACGGATTCTCCCAAACCGCAAGTTATCGTGTTAAAGGTTTTACCCTAACTCGAAGTTTATATGCAACCATTTTTCCTAACTCCGGCCACTCTTCAATAATTTATTGAGATGGTAAAAGTTCCGGGAAGTTTAATTGAACAATTTATTTGATTCAACGGGTTACATATATTAAGTAAGTTTGATAGGAATACAATATCAAATAAATGTTTCGGAATATTGTCTATGATACTGAATCTGGCTTATTTTGTTATGGGTCTGTTGATGCTCTACTATGGCGCCAATTGGCTGGTAAAAGGAGCTTCGAGTCTGGCTCGTAATCTGGGTTTGACACCACTTGTCATCGGCTTAACCGTGGTCGCATTCGGAACTTCGGCGCCTGAACTGTTTATCAGTGTTGTCTCTTCGATTAAAGATAAAAGCATGATTGCCATAGGAAATGTTGTGGGGAGTAATATCTGTAATATTGGCCTTGTTCTGGGTTTGGCGGCCGTAATACATCCGATAACAAGCAACCGGTCGGTGTACCGCCGGGACATTCCGATTATGCTCGGCGTATCCATATATCTTTTGCTGATCTCTTTTGATTCAAAAATCGGAAGGATAGAAGGTGCGTCGCTTTTCGGTGGAATTATTTTATATACATACTTTAATTATTATATTGCCGTTAAAGAATCCCAACGAAACTTAACCATCGATAGTGTCGTTTTTGTACATGCCGTGGAAGACATCGAATATGTGACGTCCAGAAGCCGGCAGGTTCTGTGCATCACGGTGGGAATCATCGGAGTGGTCGCGGGTGCGGAAGTTCTTATTGATTCGGCGGTTGCCATCATGAAAATATTCAACGTCAGCGAAAAGTTCGTCGGCCTGACTGTTGTCGCACTGGGAACTTCGCTTCCGGAGCTTGCCACTTCCGTTGTCGCCGCATTGAGGAAAGAGATGGACATCAGTATCGGAAACCTTGTGGGCAGCAATGTTTTCAACATACTCAGCGTGCTCGGAGCCGCCTCTCTGATCAAACCTATTCCCATTCCAGGGGGCTTTATTGACGGCGGTCTGCTGGTTGATTACTTAGTGATGATATTCATGGGGCTTCTGCCGTGGCTGATGATGAGAAAGAATTACCTGATTACTCGCAGGGATGGTTTTATACTGCTAATCTGTTATACCGGATATGTGGCATATCTGATAGGAAAAGCATAGGACCTGAATGTTGTAGAAGTGGGTTCAAAATTTCCCCTCACACCCAATTTCTGTGTTGGAGCGAGGGCTTGTTTTCCGCTGGCAACACCGGCTGCAAACAATTTCTTTTTTTAGTCGATTTGCAATGGTTTCTAAAAAATCAACTTCGTCATCTACGACCAGTATTCGGAACATATTCATTTTAATTTCCATGCCGATTAAAGTTGATGGTCTCGCAAAAAGTCAGAAAAGTGACTTTTTTGTGAAATATCCGGTTATGGATGGACACTATTTAAAATTGTAATGTTTTCTTACCGGCACTTTAATATCCCACACACAGGACAGGCCCTTGGGAAAAGCAACAAAATCTCCCTTCCCGAACTCTACGGTTTTGCCATCTTTTGTTTCAACAACAACTTTGCCTTCCAATAGATAGCATTCCTCGGTGCTGTCATAGTGCCAGTCGAAGCGAGAAACTTCTTTTTCCCATATGGGCCACGATAAAATATCTTTTGTTTCAAGATCCTTATTTGTGGGTTTCTTAATCTCAATTTTCATGTTCTGTTCCTTGAAATGGATTAATTCGTTACTTAAAAGGATGCACCGCCGACATTTCTTCTATATGCTATAACAATATTATTACTTTTGGCAAGAGAAATGACAATCTCTTCCACAACCGGAAGTACGGCCAAATTATTATCAATCATATTTGAGTTGATAAAAACATAGAATATGATATTAATTTCCTGTATTGCCCCAATTGGGAGGATGGGTAAAAATAGAGGCGTTTCATTGAAATCATCCGCGGTAGAGGTGGATAAAAATGATCATAGATTTTCATACGCATATTTTCCCAAAAGCCATACGTGAAAACAGGCAAAAATATTTTCCCAATGAATCTGCATTCAAGCTTTTATATAGTTCGCCCGGGTCAAAACTTGTGGGTGCAACAGAAATCGTGGCATCAATGGATGATCAGGGTGTCGACAAATCGGTTGTGTTTGGTTTCCCATGGAAAACAAAGGAAACATTTCAAGCTCAAAACGACTATATCATGGAAGTCGTGGCCAGATACCCGGAACGGCTTATCGGTTTGAGTTGTTTTGACCCGTTTCATAGGGAAGCGGTACCGGAAGCTGTCCGTTGTATGGAAGGGGGACTTTCGGGGATCGGAGAAATCGCTTTCTATGAATCCGGAATTGACAACACCGCTCTGGATAAGTTGGTCCCGCTTATGGAAATCTGCCGTAACCGGGACTTGCCCTTTTTAATCCATACCAATGAACCGGTGGGACACCTCTATCCGGGCAAGGCGCCGAACACGATGAAACAGATTTACGATCTTATCAAGAGATTTCCGGAAAATAAAATCGTTCTGGCTCACTGGGGCGGCGGGATTTTCTTTTTCAAGCTTTTAAAAAAGGATGTAAAAGAATGTTTTGAAAATATATATTTTGATACAGCAGCATCCCCGTTTCTTTATGATCCTCAAATATACCGTTATGCAAAAGAGATTGCCGGCCTGGAAAAAATTCTTTTTGGCAGTGACTTTCCGCTGATAAAGCCTGAAAGATATTTCAAGGAACTTGAAAAAACCGGGCTGCCAAAAAATGAGATCGACTCCATTTGCGGAGCGAACGCTGCAAGACTGCTTAAGCTTTAATTCCTAACAGAGAATGACATTTTTTTTGACGAAAATTGTCAAACACAATAGATATACAATCCGAACATTATGATAACTATTTGTAATCTAAAGACTTTAGAAAGATCAAACAGAACTGTTAAATGTTGCACGGTATTTGCATCTTACCGTAACGATGATACGATTTTTTATCCGCATAAAAAAAATCTTTTTCGGGGTTCGCTTGTGTGTGCTATGGCTTATTCCTGTTTTTGTTGTCTTGTGCTGGAATCCTTACTTTTCCATTTCTGGTACCGCGGTAAACGCAGCGGAACGTTCCGAGAACCAGGGCCAACATCAGCGCACAGTAAAAAGTTTACAAGTTCATATAGCAGATCTTTCCGCCAAAGACCCTTTGCCCCAACCCCACGTAATTTATGACGGGCCTGAAGGTGTGTTATTAACATCTCGGGTAACCGCTGATTTTTTTGGAACGTTTAAGCCGGAAATCCATATTTTTGAAAAAAGTTGCGAATTTGATGAAGTCCGCTTTCCATCAAATATAGCTTCCAATGAGTCTGATAAGCTTCAAATAATTCGCTTAAAACAAAACTTGAATGACTTTAATTTCGGTGTGGAATATCGCTATGTGGGGAAAAATTTAGAGGATACCAACCATTATAAGAAGAAGACGGAAACACAAACAACATTTGATTTAAAAAGCGATCAGCAAGGAGTGGAGATTTGGGGAGAAAAAAAAATCAGGTCTGTTAGCTTGAAAACTTTTTTCTCAAGGTTTAGGGACAACGTTGATCACGATCCTGCGCATACCCAAACTCTGACCAATAAATATGGCCTTGAAATGAAATACAACATGGATTCCCTGCCCGTTAACTTTTCTTTTTCTCATTCCATGGAAGAATCCGAGGATACCGTCAAACCCGAAAGTTCAGACGATCAAAGCAAGCACAAAGAAACCTATGTTGGTTCTTTGTATTACTGTGCAGGCAAGACTTTTACCATTACAGCCTCCTCAACATATTCTCACAGCAAGGAACTGTTAAATATAAACAAAAAGACCGAAAGTTTCCGGCACAGTATCAGTTCATCTGTCCGCCCCGCTTCCAATCTCACCATTACCCCAATGTTAAGTTTTGGCGAATATCGATATGAATATGGAGAACGTAAAGAAAATCCTTCAGTCTCTCTGTCCATTAATTATAACCGAATCTTCAAGGGGATCGATCTGTCTTTAAGGGGGGGATATTCTCAAACGAGGAATACTGATGGAAGTCAGGATGCGGCGACATTGGACACATCCATGGGTTTAAGTTGGAATGCCACCTATTCGTTTTTGCCGAAAATGAGTTATTCCTTTGAGTTAGGATACGACCAATATTATGATAAAATTTCTCGAAATAGCTCCTGCGATGCCTTATGCACGTCATTTAAACTAAAGTTTCAGATATAGTTTAACGTCTCGGAATTTCTACAACTCAATAAAAAATATGCCGGGACAGATAATGAGGGAAAGGCTATCGATCTCTACTGTTATCGTCAGTGTATGTAAAATCCTTCATGTAAAGATACTATAATTAGTGACGGTTAGGCTTAAGTTTTAAATTTTTTATTGCAGATCCTGTATGAATTTCCCTTCATAAGCCATTACCCATCAATATGATAATAAACAATAATGCTATTAATATTAGATAGATAGAAAATCTGTTCCGCCTGGCACACCTATTGCAGTTAACCTTCTTATTTGTATTATAACAATCGGAGAAACAAATCATAAAAACAGCGATGATTTCTATTGCTTTTTATTTGAAGCTTCATTTGCTGCATCTTCCTTCTTACCGGAGATCTATTTTAGGCGGCAAGCAGCTTAGGTTCTCGTAATACTAAAAGGGACATCATCTTTCTGAGCATATTTTATAATCAGAGGTAACATATGTTAAACACAAATGGTTCATACCGCTTTAAAGCGGATAGTTTTTTCCCGTGGCTGTTGCTTTTCACTTTGTTATTAGTAATAACCTTGATCTGGTGGCAGGTGGAAGCCCTGAAATCTATAGAATTTTGGAAGTTTGGTCAAACCTGGTCCGCTATAAACTATTTGGCCTTCGGGCTAACCCTCTGGACTTTTTTTACGTTGGCATATCGTATTTGGTTTGCTTGTCGTTACCGGTCCTATGCGCCTCTGTCCGACAGTGCCTTGCCCACGATCACTATAGTGATACCCGCCTACAACGAAGGCCGACAGATTTTGCCCACGGTTCGATCGGTTATGAACAGTCGGTACCCCATGGAAAAAATGCAGGTGATTTGTGTTGATGACGGCTCACAGGACGATACCTGGGAATGGATGAAAACTGCACAAAAAGAGTTTCCCTGGCGTGTGCGGCTTGTTCGTCAGCCCGTTAACCGAGGTAAACGCCATGCGTTAATGGTCGGCTTCGCTAAAGCTATAGGGCAGGTATATGTGACTATTGATTCCGATTCCGAAGTCCTGCCCGATACCCTCCGACATTTGGTCAGTCCTCTGGCCAGTGACCCTCGTGTCGGCGCAGTGGCCGGCAATGTGCGCGTGTTGAATCTGGCCCAAGGCGTCATCCCTAAAATGATGGAAGTTTCGTTTACCAGCGGCTTTGATTTCATCCGAGCCGGACAGAGCGTCTACGGTGGGGTATTTTGTACGCCCGGTGCACTTTCAGCCTATCGAGCGGATGTGATCATCCCCCATCTGCCGAACTGGATCAAGCAAACCTTTATGGGACGCCGTGCCGCCATCGGTGAAGACCGCGCTATGACCAATCTGGTTCTAAGTTCCGGCTTTCGCGTGGTTTATCAGCGTGAGGCCGTGGTATTTACCAAGATACCCATCACCTTCACGGGTCTGCGCAGGATGTTGTTAAGATGGGCGAGAAGTAACGTCCGTGAAAACCTGGTGATGCTCACTTTCATAATCAGTCGTTTTCGACCCACTGATAGCGGTAGCGGCTGGATTCGACTGTTCAGCACAACCCAGTTTCTTCGTATGACCCTGTCCGAAGCCTTCAAATTTGCCGTGGTGGCCCAACTGTTGATGGTTCCCGTGCATACGCTATTTATCTTGGCGGTGGCGTGTATCATCAGCGCTTTCTTACCCGCTTTAGTATATCAGAAGCGTTACGGCGGGTGGTTCGGATGGCGATGGGCGATCCCCTATGCGTTTTACTGGCTGTTCTGCCTGTATTGGATTTCGCTCTGGGGACTGTTAACTGCTTCCCAAACCGGCTGGCTAACCCGCGGATTGCCCAGAGTTTCCCAACCGTCTAAGCTACCGGCAGCCCTTTCAGCAGCCAGCACGTCCAGAGTATTTTCAAAGGCCGCCTGAGCGGTCCGGCTTTGTTTCTCAACCCTTTTTTATTCCCAGAATATCAAAGCCTTCGGTTTTAAGTAAGCTGGCAAGCTCATCCACTATTGCTCTATTTTCGTCACTCGTATAATATAAAGATACCCTATAATTTTGCTCATTCGAATTGTTCTGCTCCAATGTTCGGAGCTGTTTGCCTCGGAATAACGGTTTCAGGCTTATCTATGATAGGCTCTTTGACAGATTCCACAACTGGTTTTTGACAAAAGATTTTTGGTGTTGTAAAATTATTTTTTAATGAACTCTAAGACTTCTGACTTCGGCTGCTCGCCCAATTATCGGTTCCGGAAAATGAAAGTTATGGATTAGCCATGAGACAAAGACTGCGAAGACAGCGCCGGTTCACAACGCTTGAAGGGAAACGGGCCCTTGTTTTTTGTGTGTTATCCTTCATTCTGCTGTCATCAGGGTGCGGGGGCAAATCTGCTGTGACACGCGTTTCGCACCGCACTATACCGGAAACAGGGTTGGCCGTGATGGGCTTTTCTATCCAAATTGGCGCCTTTTCCAATCCGGACAACGCGATCCGTCTCACCCGGATTTTAAAAAACAATGGGGTGGACGCCTATTATTTTGTCCATACAACAGGGATTTATAAGGTTCGTTTCGGTGATTTCCCTTCAAAACAGGCGGCGCGCACAAAAGCTGAAACTATTCGTGCTGCGGGAATCATCCATGAGTATTACCTGGTAAGTCCTCATGATTATGCGGCGGTAAAGCAGAGAAAATATGGCAGAAGTTATCTCAGAAACGAAATTGTGGAAACCGCCAGGCGCTTTATCGGTCTTCCCTATCAATGGGGCGGTTTCTCACCGGATCATGGTTTTGATTGCAGCGGACTTACCATGGCGGTATACCAAATTAACGGCCTGAATCTTCCACGTACGTCAACAGAACAATACAGAGCCGGCATTCCCATTAAAAAAGGTCAACTCAAAATCGGTGACCTGGTTTTTTTTTCTACCTCCAAGCGTAAAAAAGTTACTCATGTGGGCATATATGCCGGTGACAATAAATTTATACATGCACCGGGAAAAGGCCGGACAATATGTGCAGCTTCACTCTCAAAGAGGTATTTCAAAACCCGGTATGCGGGTGCAAGAACCTATGTGAGGTAAAAGAAAAGAAATATGCCGATAATGTTCAATCGGCGGGATTACATAAGGTTGTTTTAAAAGATGAACGTCCAACCCCGATCGCCTCTGGCGCCGCCGAAGGCGATTAAACATTGAAGATGAAAATGATAAATTATAATGGTACGCCCGGCTGGGCTCGAACCAGCGGCTTTCAGCTCCGGAGGCTGACGCTCTATCCACTGAGCTACGGGCGCACGGTTGGATTCATCCGGATAAATAGTTCACCAACGCGAATATGTCAAGGCTAACCCAGAATTTAGTCCAGTCTATTGGGTTTTGTTTAAAAGGTCAGCGTTTTTCTCGAATAATTCTTTTGCTTCTCCCACCACGTAAAGAGAACCCGCGATACAGATTGCCTCTCTCGGTGATGCGGTTTCAATGGCATGGATTACGGCCTTATCCACATCCGGGATGATATGTATGTCGGAAATCATTTCTCTCGCAATAGGATAAAGCGTTTCCGGAGGCAAGGCTCGATCAATTTTCGGGCGTGTTAATATCACTTTACTACAGAGAGGAATTAGGCTTTTGAGCATGGGAGCACAGGGCTTGTCATCCAGCATGCCGATAACCAGGGTTATATTTCGATCAGATAAATTCTCGGACAGGTATCCTGCAAGATTGCGGGCGGCGATAAAATTATGGGCGCCGTCAAGAACGATAAGCGGAGACTCGGAGACGATCTCCAGTCTTCCCGGCCATCTGTTTTGTAACAGGCCTTCCTTGATGTGTTCCAGAGTAAGACCGAGATTGTTTCTATTCAGTATTTCACATGAGGCAAGAACCAGCGCTGCATTAGTGATCTGGTGGGCGCCATTTAACCCGGTTTTTATGTTTCGCCATACCTCCTCCAATCCAAAATAGGTAAATGTTCCATTGGTTCTTCGAATACGGAATGCCTCACCAAGCCGATGAAATTGTGCAAATTTAGAATCGGCAATGGTTTTTAATACTGAAATCGCATTTTTTTGTTTTACACCGGTTACAACCGGAACCTTATTTTTTATAATGCCCCCTTTTTCCCGGGTAATCTCGGCAATAGTATTTCCCAAAAAGGTTTTATGTTCAAGGGATATGTTTGTAATTATGGACAGGGCCGGTTTTATGATGTTGGTCGCATCAAGCCGTCCCCCCATACCGGTTTCGATGACCGCCCAATCCACATTCTGCTTACCGAATTCATAAAAGGCCATGGCCGTTGCAAACTCAAAAAATGTGGGTTCTCGGGAGCCGTTATGTACGCTTTTCACGGCCTCATAAGATGCAACCACATCCTCATTAGAAACCTGCCGGCTGTTTATACAGATTCTCTCATTGAACCTAACCAGATGCGGGGATGTATACAGTCCGACCTTATATCCGGAGATATGGAGAATTGTGGCCAGAGCGGACGCGATTGACCCCTTTCCGTTGGTCCCGGCCACATGAATGGAATTAAATGTATCCTGTGGGTTTCCCAGACCTTGAAGAATAGTCCTAATCGTATCTAACCCAAGTATAATACCATATCTTCTAAGACGGTATATGGTATTCAGACAATTGTCGTAGGGATCTTTTGTTGTCATTTTCACAGAAAAAACCCGGCAGGATAAAAATAGTTGCCGGGTTCAAAAAAACGAATTAGGATTTGATGTTATCTTCTGCGGTATCTGTTTCTGGAAGCCGCAATTCTTTGTCTCCGTAAAGCTTCGCGCTGTTTGCGGCGCCGGTGTTCACTCGGCTTTTCATAGGCTTTCTTCATTTTTAATCGTTTAAAAAGCCCGTCATTTTGAACCTTTTTTTTCAAAATGCGCATTGCTTTTTCAAGGTCATTGTCAAAAACCTTGACCTGAATATCCTTCAAATTATTCGCCTCCTTTTTTCCATCAGCAGCAAATTAAGATCTTTTAAAAAGTTCCCGTTTACCTAGTCCCGACGTTAGAGTCAAATCAAACCTTATTTCCGATGGTTATTTTTTTCTTAATAATAAACTAGTATATATATATATAAATATATCAATTGGCAAGGAAAAATATTTATTATGTGATAAAAAACTATATGTCGGAAATTTTGCAAAAAAATATGTCCGGGACTGAAAAATCAGCTCACGGACACATTAAAGAATTACAAATAACGGCCCGGATAATTCTTGGGGGATGGATCCGGTATTATAATACAGTCAGTGTCCATCCATAAATGGTCTTTTTGTCCAATCTCTGCGTTATACTCAAAAAATTAATTCGCCAAAGTTCGGTGACGAATTAATTCTCGGAATA
>CAZIIV010000009.1:0-24936 GCA_964539365.1 uncultured Desulfobacteraceae bacterium
ACAAACGCATACATATATTCCACATTAATTCCGGCCCTGTGCAAAATATCGAGTATTCTGTTCAGGCCTCCGGGCCTGTCTTCAACTTCCACGGCCACCACATCGGTTTTGCTCACGGTAAACCCACGATTTTTTAATGCGTGTATGGCCGTTTGATTGTCATTTACAATAAGTCGCAGCACGCCAAAATCGGATGTGTCGGCCAGAGCCAGCGCCCGGATATTGACATTAGCTTCTGCAAGAATCGCCGCAACTTCAGCCAAACGCCCGGCCTTATTCTCCAGAAATACTGAAATTTGTTCCGCCCGCATATGTCTTGCCCCCCTTCTCCCTATAATTTAGCATTTATCTTTTATCATTGGTTATTGGATGTTGATTCGTGACCCCGCCGAACCTTTAACCTCTGAACCCTTTGCCCCTGACACCTGAAACCTGAACCCCAGAACCTTGAACCTCTGAACCCTGAACCTCAAACTTATATCTTTCGATTATCAATGACCCGCACCGCTTTTCCTTCACTTCGGGCAATCACCTTTGGTTCCACCAGCTTTACTTTTGCGGAAACCCCGAGGTAATCCTTTATATTCTTTGCTATTTTTCTCTCCCGTTCCTGCAGGTGTTTTACCTCATCGGAAAACAGACGTTCACCCACCTCCACCAAAACCGTAAGTGTATCCAGATTATCCTTCCGGTCAACCACCAACTGGTAGTAGGGTTCGACTTCATCCATTTCCATGAGAACACTTTCAATCTGTGACGGAAACACATTGACGCCGCGAATAATCAGCATATCATCCGTACGACCGCTGACCCGGTTCATGCGGATATGGGTCCGGCCGCAGATACACGGCTCCGCATTCAGGGAGGTGATGTCACGAGTTCTATACCGTATCACCGGAAAAGCTTCCTTGGTTATGGTGGTAAAAACAAGTTCGCCGGTCTCGCCGTAAGGAAGAACTTCCCCGGTTCCGGGGTCGATAATTTCAGGAATAAAGTGATCCTCAAATATGTGAAGACCTTTTTTTGCTTCATGACATTCAATGGCAACCCCCGGCCCCATGACTTCGCTTAATCCATAAATATCCACAGCGGTTAAATTCAGCTTCCGCTCTATTTCTTCGCGCATTTTCTCAGACCAGGGCTCTGCCCCGAATATTCCGAATTTAAATTTTAAATTTTCAAAAGAAACCCCCATCTCCTCGGCAACTTCCGCCAGGTGAAGTGCATATGAAGGAGTTGCCGTCAATATGGTGGGGCCGAAATCCGTCATAATCACAACCTGTCTCTTTGTATTTCCTCCGGATACCGGAATAACCGAAGCACCGAGTTTCTCCGCACCGTAGTGGATACCCAACCCTCCGGTAAAAAGCCCATAACCGTAGGCATTGTGGATGATATCTCCGCGAGTTGCTCCGCCTGCGGCAAGGGAACGGGCCATAAGCTCGGCCCAGGTATTAATGTCCCGAGCCGTATACCCCACAACCGTGGGCTTTCCGGTGGTCCCGGAGGACGCATGAATACGAACCACATTGTCCATGGGAACCGCAAACATTCCAAAGGGATAATTATCGCGCAAATCCGCTTTAGTCGTGAAAGGAATCCGTTTTAAATCTTCCAACGACTTGATATCATTGGGCGTGATACCGCTTTCTTCAAACTTTTTCCTGTAAAAAGGAACATTTGCGTAAACACGATCAAGGGTGGCCTTGAGCCGTCGCAGGACGATCGCCTCCAGATCTTCTCTTGGCATGGTTTCAAATCCGATATCGAGAATCATCCAAACACTCCTTTCAACCAATAAAAAAGATTTACTCTTTTAAACTTCCCTTAAAATCAGGCGCTCGCTTTTCCAGAAACGCCGATGCCCCTTCTTTTGCATCCGGGCTTGTGAAACAGAGAGCAAAGGCATCGATTTCCATGCGGCAGCCGGTGGTAAGATCCACATTCATCCCGTTGGTAATGGCCTGTTTGGCCGCCCGAACCGATACTTTCCCCCGTGATGCAATGGTTTTTGCCGTCTTGACCGCTTCGTCCATGAGTTGCTCCTGAGAGCAAATCTTGTTTGCCAGCCCTATGTTTTTTGCTTCGGAGGCGGAGATCATCTTTCCGGTAAATATCAATTCCTTGGCCATGCTCTCCCCCACGAGTCTCGGCAGCCTCTGAGTGCCGCCAAACCCCGGAATAATCCCAAGAGTAATTTCAGGCAGACCGAACATGGCGTTTGCAGAAGCGTAGATAAAATCACATGCCATGGCAACCTCACATCCGCCGCCCAGTGCATAGCCGTTTACCGCTGCGATCACCGGTATGGGCAACTCCTGGAGCTTATTCATCAGGGAAAGCCCCCTCTCGGAAAACGATTTTGCTTTGAGGGGAGTAAAGGTCAGAAATTGCGTAATATCCGCCCCGGCAATAAAAGATTTTTCACCGGCACCGGTGAGGATAAGCACACGGATATCCTCGTTTGTGTGGATCTCATCAAGGGCGTTGGAAAACTCCTTAAGCGTTTCCTCATTCAATGCATTTAAAATTTCGGGCCTGTTGAAGGTAACGGTTGCAATGTTTTCTTTGACCTTAACAACAATATTATTATATTCCATCATTCAGACCTCCTGACCTGTATATGTAATTCAAACGTGATATGACGGTTTAGTCGTAATTTCAGACGCAATAATTTGAACATCGAACATCGAACGTTCATCTTTTATATGCCCTCAAGGTGTGAATTCTTCATTAAAATATGTTGAATCTGAATTTGCGATAGATCACTAGCCATGCTATCACCCTCCGTATCCCGCCACCCCCTTTTGGCGGTTTTGTTTTAAAAATGCCGTTGGGTTTGTCTCATTGACATACTCCCGGATACCATCGACGATGGCATCGCACATTCGGTCCTGATATTGTGGACTTACTAGTCTTTTGCAGTCACTGGGGTTGCTGATAAAGGCTGTTTCTATTAATATGGCAGGCATCTGGGCACCCAAAAGAACATAAAACGGCGCCTGTTTTACACCTTTACTTTTTATCCTTCTGTAGCACCGGCTTAAATGGTTACACATATTCTTTTGAACGTGGACCGCCAGGCGACTGGATTCGTTGATCTTGGCGTTTTGCATGAGATCGCTTAAAATCGTCTGAAGGTCACTGATATTTTTTGTTGACGTGGCATTTTCCCTGGCTGCCACTAAAATAGCATCATCATCTGTTGCCAGATTCAGAAAAAAGGTTTCAATGCCGTATGCCCGTCTATCCCTTGCGGCATTGGTATGAATCGAAATGAAAAGATCTGCGTTTTTTGTGTTGGCGAAAGCGGTTCGTTCTTCAAGGGTAAGATAGTGATCGCTCCTGCGCGTCATAATGACCTCGCAGTGCAATTTTTCGCGAATCTTTTTAGCAAGCCGCCGTGCTATTTTCAGAACAACATCTTTTTCGTGAACCCCCTTTAAATAACCGGGAGCACCATAATCGCGCCCGCCGTGCCCCGGATCGATAACAATTCGTTTTACGCGCAGAGCGAGCTGCTTTGCCAGAGCACCGGGAGCAATCCTGCCAACCTTTTCATCCCTCCTTGCCAACTTTCCGGTTGCCTCTTTCGCATCTCCCCAGACATCAATAACAATTCTAAAAGGGTTTTTTAAGGAAAATATCTTGTACGTCTTAAAGGATTTAATATCAACAACCACCCTGACCTTATCCGATGTGTATTGCCCGGCACGAGCATCGCTGAGCAGGTTATCATTGATTGGAATGTATTTTTTAATATCTTGTCCCAGTCTGCTGTTGTCTAAATCCACATACAGTCGATGGGGTTTACGGATGGTAATATCCTCTTTCAGGAGTCTGTGTGTGTAGGACACCTCACTGTCCGCATCGATAACAACACGGGTATAGCTGGGGTTGGACCAAAACCTGAGCCCCACAACCGTACCCGTGCCACCTTCGGGAGCGTTGACACCTGTTTCAACCCGGGGTTTGACATAAGAGAATTTTTTTATTTGCTTTGCGATGTCATCTTCCGGGGGCATCACAGGGGGTTGTTTGCTGATTTTGCGTTTGGATGCACTCTTTGGAATCCCTTTGGGAAAAAGATATCCCAGAGCAATTTCCGCCTTGGCTCTGTATGCACTTTTGGGATACTCATTGATAATGCGCCGGTAACGATCCAGAGCCGCTTCTTTATCAGATGACTTAAATGATCGACGGTAAAGCTCTTCATAAAGCGCCCCGGCCATATAAAGCCCGGCGGCAGCCCACGGACCCGAAGGATTATACTCGTAAACCGCCTGATATTTTTCGATACACCCGAGCCAAAAACATCTGTATTTCTGCTGTTTGGGCCTGTGGCGAAGTTTCTTATAACAGGCATCGGCCCGGTAATATTTTTTTTTTGCGGAATCAGCAGATGACGCATGGGGCCACGTCAGAGAAAGAATACAGCACGTCAGCAAACAGAATAAAAATGTTTTTTTATAATCAAATAACAACGGTTTTTGCCTTTTCCTTTAATTCGTTCAGACAGTTTAATGCGTCCAGAGGCGTCATTTTCGAAATATCAAGCTGTTGCAACTTTTCTATGACAAATTGATCCGGTCTGGAAAAAAGATTAAGCTGCACCTGCCCCTTTGTTACACCGTCGTCCGCTTCCTCCATAAACGCCGGGCGTTTCAAACCGTGTTCACCATTTTCTATGGTGTAAAGAATTTTTTTGGCCCGCCGGATAACTGTATCGGGGATACCGGCAAGCCGCGCAACCTGTATTCCATAACTTCGATTGGTGCCGCCCTCCACGAGCTTTCTTAAGAAAATAATTTGGTCATTCCATTCCTTTACCGCAATGTTGTAATTTTTTACCCGGGACTCTAAAAGAGCGAGTTCCGTAAGTTCATGGTAATGGGTGGCAAAAAGGGTTTTAACGCCCCTGCCCTTTAAGTCATGCAGGTATTCCGCCACCGCCCAGGCGATGCTGAGCCCGTCGAAGGTGCTGGTTCCCCGTCCGATCTCATCCATAATCACCAGGCTCTGCCGGGTTGCGGTGTTTAAAATATTGGCGGTCTCCTGCATCTCCACCATGAATGTGCTCTGTCCCTGGGAAAGGTTGTCCAAGGCCCCCACCCGGGTGAATATCCGGTCCGTAATACTCAGTGATGCTCTGGCGGCAGGTATAAATGAACCCATCTGAGCCATAATAACCATCAGCGCAACCTGGCGCAGAACCGTGGATTTGCCGGCCATATTGGGTCCGGTGATGATGAGTATCTGATTTTCACTATCGTCAATCCTGACGGTGTTGGGTACGAATCGCTCTCCGGTAATCATTTTTTCCACCACCGGATGACGTCCCTCTTCACATAAAATATAGTCTTCGGTATTAAATTCCGGCCTGTGGTAATCATTTTGATCGGCAATTTCAGCCAGATTCAGCAAACAGTCCAAATCCGCTAAAAATTGGGCAATCTGTTTGATGGCCGTGTGATTCTTTACCACCTCATCTTTTATTTCATTAAATATTTCATATTCAAGCACGGCTCTTTGGTCTTCGGCGCCCAACACCTTGGATTCGAATGTCTTTAACTCATCCGTGATATACCGTTCCGCATTCACCAGGGTCTGCTTGCGGACATAATGCAGGGGAACATCTTCTGAACGTGCTTTTGGGACCTCGATAAAATATCCGAATACCTTATTATAGCGCACCTTGAGTGCACTGATTCCGGTGGACTGCTTTTCTTCGGCCTCGAGCCTGGCCAGCCATTCTTTGCCGTGTCGACTCACGGCGATCAGTTCATCGAGTTCCCGATGGTATCCTTTTTTAATAATACCGCCTTCATTGAGGGTATGGGGAGCATCTTCCCGGATCGACCGTTCGATCAATTCCGCCAGTTCACACAGACCGTCTATCTCCTGATTACAGGTAAACAATTTCGCTTTGAGATGGGAAAGCAAGGACCAGATACCGGGCAGGCTGTGAATGGAACGCTTGAGCGCGACAAGATCCCTGGCATTGGACTGCCTCATGGCGATTTTGCTACCGAGGCGTTCAAGATCATAAACCGATTTTAAGAGTTCCCGGATATTTTTTCGAACCTGAATGTTTTCCTTTGCGTCTTCAATCGCATCCTGTCTGGACTGAATCTTCGCAACATCCATAAGCGGATATTTGATCCACCGTTTAATCTGCCTCCCTCCCATGGCGGTAACGGTTTTGTCCATAATTTCCAAGAGGGTCCCCTGTCCGGATCCGGTGCGGATATTCTTGATCAGTTCAAGATTCCGGCAGCTTAACTCGTCAACCAGAAGATAGTTTCCCAGTGAATAGGTTGAGATGCCGGTAAAATGCTCTATTTTCTGTCTCTGGGTTTCCCGGACATAGAAAAGAAGTGCTCCGGCCGCCCGCACACCGGTTTTTAAATGTTCACAACCAAACCCTTCAAGAGAAATGGTGTTGAATTGATCGATAAGCCGTTCCCGTGCCCTGCTGTGTTCAAATGCACTGTCTTGTAAAAAGGTTATGGATTTTTCTGACAGTGCTTCTATAACAGGTAAAAAAATGGAATCATTTCTTGAAGATTCAGGTAAAAGAACTTCTCTTGGCGATATGCGGAGGACCTCATCAACAATAGCCTCCGTGTTTTCAGATTCGGTCACCCTAAAATTCCCGGTTGAAATATCCAAATAACTCAGTCCGACGGCACCGTTATTGTAGGCAACCGCAAGAATATAATTATCTGTCTTTTCATCGAGCAATTCATTATCGACAATCATCCCCGGGGTAACCACCCGGACCACATCCCTCTTAACCAAGCCCTTTGCCTGGGCCGGATCTTCTATTTGATCACATATGGCGACTTTGTAGCCCTGGTCAATGAGGCGGGCCAGATAGGTCCGCGCGGATTTATACGGGACACCGCACATGGGAATGGGGAATTCGTCTTTTTTGTTCCGTGAAGTTAAGGTGATTTGAAGAAGCCGAGAGGCAAGCTCGGCATCTTCAAAAAACATTTCGTAAAAATCTCCCATCCGGTAAAAAAGTATCGCGTCAGAGTACTTTTCCTTAATGGAGAGGTACTGTTTAATCATGGGAGTCGTTTTCGAAACACTCATATGGCTAAAACGTTTCTGTGGGTTGGGCCGTATGCTCCGAAGAACCGCTTTGCAATGATTCCAATTCTTTTTTGAGTGCTGCAATTTCTTCCAACTGGGAAGTGGCTGCAGCGTTTAAATTTTTTATTGTTTTTTTGGATTTGAACCGTGCGGAAAGACTGATAAAATAGGCAATCAAAAACCCGATTAGAAAAAAAATCAGAAAAAAGACTGCATTGGGCAGTTCCATGGTAAGAAGCGGTTCACCGTACAAAAGATCTATTTGAAGAACTTGTTTTGCCAACAAATACTCCTTATTCGAGAAAAAAATAATTGCGATAAAGCCTATAATAATTACCCAGTTAATGATCTTAAGTTTTCTCATTGCTTTCTCCTTGAATATCAATTTTTTATATCTAATTTATCAAAGTAAGGCTTTAAATTATTGTACGTGGTCATTAAATGCTCCGGAATAACACGCACCTCCGCAAAAACAGTTAACGCATTTGTGTCACCGAACCACCGGGGAACAATATGAAAGTGGAGATGTTCCTCAACGCCGGCGCCCGCTACTTTCCCCAAATTAAGGCCAACATTAAACCCGTCGGGGGTCATGGCTTTTTTTAATATTCCCACAGATTGTTCAACGGTCTTAAGAAGATTCCCCATTTCACTCTTGCTGAGCTGATCCAGAGTGGAAATATGTTTGATCGGTGATACCAAAAGATGGCCGTTAATATAAGGAAATTTATTCATAACCACAAGTGTGGCCTTGCCCTTGTAAAGCGTCAGATTGTCCTGTTCCGAAAGCGCCTTGCAAAATATACAGCCATTCTCTTTATCGCCCAGAATATATTCCATGCGCCATGGAGCCCACATGGTTTTCATTCTTTATCCTCATAAATCAAAATCGAAAATAACATAGTCATTCATCAAGTGTCACTCGTCACTCATCAATAAACCCTCTACCCTTTTCAAGACCAAAACTCAACCCTTTTCTATTTTAGGCGAACAACCTCCAGTTCGCCCCATATGCCGATCTCACCTCCCACAATCACAACAATCCCGCCAACTCCTTGTATATTTTTACCGAAATGTATTGCAGACCCGATAGTTGCTTTGGACGTTATCCGATTGCCGATGGACGTTGCAGCGGCGTCGGCGAGTGAACCTGAGCGGGACAGTACACAGACCGCATCCGCTTTGCCGAAACTGAGCGAATGGCCCACGGTACCTGACGACGTGCATATGGATAACGGCTCTTTCCCCGGGTCCACACGAACGCCTATCCCCAGACTAAGCGGGGAATTACCGGCAAAAATACCGACGGTCACCGGGCCGTTTGTTTTGAAAAAAACGTCCCCTCCGTTTTCCACAACAACTTCACGGGTATGCCTCAACAGATCCATCCCCACGTGCTCGGCAATTGCACCGGCAACCGCCGCCATGGGGCCGACCCCGGCCTTTTCACCCGCGGATGACATGCGGGTTATGATAATGGGCGCCGGGCCGTTGATCCGCCACGGCGTCAACGTGGTTGCAAATCCAGGGTATCTTTTTATATACGCCTCAATAACCCCTCTGTGCTTGAGAATCAGTTCCCGGGTGATGTCCTCGAGGGGTTTGACCGCATGTACAAACAGGTCTGTTTCCTTAACGGCCACCCTGAACCCAACCAGATTCTTTCCCGCCGTCAAATTCCTGTACGATCGTTTTTGGTACATCCTTAATCAATTATCACCTTCAGAAAAGGTAGGCAAGACTCCCAAGTTACAAATACAAAACTACAAACAAATCTCAAATTTCAAGCACCAAATCTCAAACAAATCTCAAACTACAAATTCCAAACCGGTTCAAGGCGATTGTTTTTTTGTTTGTGATTTTGAATTTCGTTCATTGGGATTTATTTGTTCTTTGGGATTTGTTATTTGGAATTTTTACGAACTCAATCACTTCGAACGAATACCATTATCTGAATTGTGTTTCCGGTCGCATATTTTCCGGGCACTGTCTCAAAAAATAGTGATCCGTCATTCCGGCAATGAAATCCCTGACGATTTCCTCTTTGCAATGATTTTTAATATACTCTTCGGACATATCTTCCAGAAAACCGGTAAAGATCACCGAGCCTCGACTTTCAGTCTCAATATCATCAAGATATTTTTCAAAAAGCATCGCAAACAGTTTTTTTATGAGCGCCGTATGTTTTTTGATTTCCGGATTCATGTAAATACGCTCCAGGTTAAAGTCCTTGAGCCGCTTTAGGGCGTCCGATACTTCCGGACTGAACGCAACATAGCCTTTTTGAAAACTGTTTTTGATAATATCGGTGACAAGATTGTAAACGATAGTCCCGTTGGTAGCCCCGAGGATATCCACGCTCTCCCTGGGAAGATCAGATCGTTTGATCATTTTGAGCCGGATGGCATCTTCGATGTCACGACCGATATAGCTGACCGTATCCGCCATGCGGACAACACATCCTTCCAGGGTCATGGGTATGAGTTTAATTCCGGGATCATTCTTTTTAGACGACATCTCTTTTTCTAATGTTTCAAATGTTTTATTTCTTTCTGGTTCAAGTATCCGGTTATGGATTTCTCCGTCATGGCAGAGAATGCCGTCTAACGTCTGCAGACAAAGATTCCATCCTTTGCCTTTACATTCCACCTTGTCCAGGAAATGAACACTCTGAACATTATGCTGAAAATTCCCGATGCCGTTTGACCGGCAAAGTTCTGACAAAAACCGTTCGCCGTCATGCCCGAACGGAGTATGCCCGATATCATGCCCCAGAGAAATAGCCTCAATGAGATCTTCGTTCAATCCCAGATAACGACCAATGGTTCTTGCGATTTTCGACACCAGTTGAACATGGAGCACCCGGTGGGTAATATGATCATTGTGTATCAGATAAAAAACCTGGGTCTTGTCGATATATCGCGTGTAGGCCCGCGAATGCAGAATTCGATCCGCATCCACGGAAAATATTTGTCGGTACCCTTGTTCCAGGCGAGCCTCATGAACCCGTCTCACCCCAGCCGAACTCAATGTTGCAATGGGAGATAACACCTCGGTTTCCCGATGTCTGAGTGCCACACGCATCATATCAAGATTTTCTTCTTTAAATATGGCCATTTTCTATCATGCTCTCCATGAGTTTAAAATAATTTATCCCCGCCTTTCTGAATCCTTCTTTACCGAATTTCATATTGGCCTCGAGAACATACAGTTTGCTGTTATGCTCAATAATATCGATCCCCACATCGTTCCACCGGCATCTTCGGGCGGTATCAAGGGCAAGATCAAGAGCGTTTTGAGGCACAGGATCCAGACTGATGGTTGCCCCCACGGCAACATTGCTTCTAAATTCATCTGAAGGCGAAATGCGCCAGTAGGCATGAACCACCCGATCTCCTATAACAACAACCCGCATATCCCGATCGGACGGCAGATATTCCTGAATATAGGCAACATTCGACAGTTTGATATAAGCATCGAGGTCTATTTGACTCCGAATAAGGTAAACCCCCCTTCCCATGGCCGACCCCCTTGGAATCTTGGCGATAAAAGGAAATTTAAAACGATCGCAAATGGAGTTTTTCTGGCGGTTTCCATAAAACACCCGAGTTCTGGGATGAGGTATCTCCAGAAGATTAAACAAGGCGGTCTGTTTGATCTTATCCTGAACACACTTATAATTATGGTAACTGGGGAACGTTTTTTTTCCCATGGCATCCAACAATTCGGCATAAAATGTGGTGGGATAGTATATTTTTTCGGCATTTCGAATAAGATCCGCCTCCGCAGCGCTGTAATCGGAAAAATTGGGTCGAACCCCCAAGGTTACAACATTTTTACAATTTTTTAGCCGCGCTTCAAGGGCAACAATTTTTTTACCGGCTATCATAACGGTCAAACAGCCTCATAATGATATCGTGGCTCCGTTCGGTATGACTCCCCGGCCAGTATATTCGCCGGCATTGGCCACAGATCTGAAAACTATCGCGGGTTTGCCAGATGAAGTCCGGCACATTCCCTCGCACGCAATCCTTGTCCACGGGTTGGATTCGGGTGTTGCACCGGATACATCGTGAAAACGGATGCGTATCCGCATAAATAATGCCCAGCGTGTCAATCACCTGTCTGAGCTGCTCAAAGGGATTGTTGGACGTGATAAAGATACACTCTTGCGGCATTTTGCCGTCCCGGACACGTTCGGTGCGGGTGAGCAGAATACGGTTTTTCCCTCCCGAATCCATGTTTTTTTTCGTTGAACCCCCGGGGTCATAAAATGTATCAAAGCCAAGAATCCGAAGCCATTTTGCCAGCTTGCCCAACGTCGGCTCCGCAGCAAAGCATATTTCTCTCTTGCTGTTCATTTGTCATTTTAAAATATTGAAAGCCTGGTCCTCTGATCAAGGTCAGAGATAGATCTCTCTGTCTTAGAGTTTTTTGTCTAAAACCACAAATTCCAAGCACCCCGCCAAAAAACCGGCGGGCAGGCAAATTCCAAATAAACCCGCCTGCCATTGCAAGGCACGAGCGGGCAGGTCTCAAATTCCAATATTCAACACGCGGCGCAAGCGCCTGCGCTGCGCGTGACCAAAACCTTTTAGGGCGAGACATTGTTTGGGATTTTGAATTTCGGTCATTGGAATTTTTTTGATATTTGGTATTTGTTATTTGGAATTTCAATAATTCAATGATACCAAACAAAGCAAAACCCCCTCTGGGGATAACCAAAACCTGGTCCTCTGGACCTGAATTTTTACTCCGGCGGCGTCAAGACAAACAGTGACGGAGAAACCGAAACACCGGGCCAGTATCTGTCCACATCAAGCTGAAAACCGGAACCGTCATCGGTTGTAAGTACCAGACAGGAGGGGACACGGTATCCCTCTATATCCTGCATGGTTTTAAATTCCGCTCGATATTTCAGATTGCCGGTTAAATAAAACACTTCCACCTTACGTACCTGTTTTCTGCTCGCATCAAGATATATTTTTTGAGATGTGTTCCCCCATCCTTTTTTTAGAACCAGGATATATCCATCCTCAGGCTCACAAGGCTCCTCTTGATTCGATACCGAAGTGCGACATAACCCACTATTGAACATAGGACCGGGAGAACCACAATTTTTTAGAAGAGCTGCAGAATCATAATTATCTACTAAAACGCGGCCGGCCAGAAGATGAACAATATCGTCGGATGTTACGGGTATTGAGAAAAATCTTTTCATTGTGGACCCTTCGGAGTGCTGTTTATAAAACTTACCCCGTGTATGATCCACAAGATAGATCCTCTGGCCGTCAGAGGCAATGCTTACCACCGGCTGTCCTGCAACACTTCGGAGGACAACACGGAGCCTGTCCGGTATCGATCCCGCCCAAGCGACCCGGGTGGTCAGATCTTTTTTCTCATTTTCCCAAAATGTTATCCCGCCCATACCTTTAAAGGTTTTAAGATGCAGATTTTGATTTTTCAGATAAGAAACAATCTTCTCGGCTTGAGATTCAGATAAAGTCGTCGGATCACCGGGGCCCTTGGGGCCCACCGGAGCAATTGTGCTGCAGGCCGAGAAAAAAAACACACCGATAAAAAGAGGTGTTGCAAGGCCCCGGGTGTATGCTGAATATTTCATTTACCGGATAATTCCCGTATCTTTTTCTCAAGATCCTCTTTGTCTTTTTCTTTTTTCAACAACGAACGTCTGTAGAATTCAATCGCTTTTTTTTTATTGCTTATCTTCAGGTACGTATCTCCCAGATGCTCCAGGATAATCGGGTCATCAGGCACCAGACTTACGGCCTTTTCCAGATATTTCAAGGCCTTGTTTAAGAGTCCTTTCTTAAAGTAAACCCACCCCAGGCTGTCTGTAATATACCCGTCATCGGGCTTTTGTTCTAAAGCCGCCTTGATAAGCCGTTCGGCCTCATCCAGATTCTCACCAAGCTCTGCATAGGTATAACCAAGATAATTCAGTGCATTGACATCCTTTTCGTCAAGACGTATCACCGTCTTCATTTCTTCTATGGAAGCTTTTTTCTTTCCCCATTTATCATATACAACCCCCAGTCGAAAATGGAGTTTGGTATTTTCGGAATCAATTTTGAGTCCCTGCTTAAGAACGGTTTCAGCTTTTTCGAATTCCTCCGTATCTTCATAAAATGAGCCCAGATAGAGTAACATGTCGGGATCATCGGGTATGTTTTTAATAACGTCTTTTAAAAAATGTATTGCTTGCTCAATTTTTTTTTGTTCCTGGTATAAAAATGCAATATGAACCACGGCTTCCTTATAAAAGCTGGAATCCGCCGCTACCTTTTTAAGATGCATAATTGCTTTGTTTTTATCCTTGTTTTCGTCAAAGACGATTCCGGCAAGGTAATAAAGCTCTGAACTCTCCGGCGCTCCCTTTAACATACCTTCCAGAATGACGGCTGCGGCATCATATTCTTTTGTATTCAAATAGAGATTAACCACCTTCCGTATGACTTCCTGTTGCGCAATGCTTCTTTCACCCAGGTCCTTAAAAATTTTTCCTGCAGCTTGTGTCATTCCCCTCTCATGATAATAAAGTCCGAGTTCCATGGCTGCTCTTATATTTAGAGAATTCTTTTTCAAAAGCTCCCGGTATAGCCGAATAACTTTCTTTTCTTCGCCCATAGTTTTATACAGACCGATTAACTCATACCGAGGTTCCTCCAGGTCGGAATTTATCTCTAAAGTTTTTTTTAATTCTTTTATGGCGCCGAAAGTATTGTTTTGCTCTTTGAATATTTTTGCTATAAAAAAATGCCCCACATATGATTCGGGAAAGTTTTGAATTAGCTGATTATAGATCTTTAATGCCCGGTTAAGTTTCTCTTCCTGAATATACAAACCGCCTAAAAGCAAATATATATTTTCTTGTTTCGGATCCATGGCAATAATTTTTTCATACACCGCTTCAGCGTCATCAAGCTGATTAAGCTCCTGCTTGAGTTTTCCGTACATAATAAGCGCGTTAATATTTTCAGGTTCCTTTTCTATAACTTCTTCAACAATATTTAAAGCTCTCTGGTTCTCTTTTATAAGAATGTAAAGGGTCGCCAGTTCCAACCGCAGATAAACAGATTCAGGATCTGTTTCAATGGCTTTATTTAGATATTGAATCGCTTTATCGTAGTTTCCGGTTTTCCGTTGTAGCTGTGCCTCTGTAAAGTAGTAATAGCGGCTCTCAGGTGCAAGCGAGTGTTCCGTCGTATCGTCCAGGTTTTTACTGAATGGCGGAACCGCCTTTTTATAAGGGAAACAACCGAAAAAAATTGAAATGATTATACCCACAAGGGTCAGTTTAATAACGCTGGTTCTCATTTTTAAAATATCCTGTTTCAATCAGACATGTTAATCCTGTCATAAAAATCAAAATCGGGAATTTCGCGTTTAAAAAACTCTCTCAACTTCTTGATAATATTTTTTTCAACCTGACGGACCCGTTCTCTTGATATGTTGTAGCGGTCACCAATCTCCTGCAGGGTCGCAGGAGCGTCTGAAAAAATACGCTGCTCAAAAATTTCAAGCTCTCTCGAAGTCATTGTTTTTTTAAACTCGGTAATCTTATTATGTAAAAGACTCTCGATTTCCTTTTTTGCCATCCGATCTTCCGTAGATTCGACTTCCGTGTTTAACAATTCCACTCTTTCCGTATCTGAATCATCCTTTATGGGAGCATCCAAAGAAACATCCCATCCATCAAGCCTCTGGTCCATATCTGCAATTTCACGTTCGGATACTCCCAGTCTTTGGGACAGAAGTTTTGGTTTGGGATCAAAACCCTGATCAATCAGTTTCTGCTTCTCTTTTTTAAGCTTGAAGAAAAGCTTTCGTTGCCCCTGGGTGGTCCCTATTTTCACAAGACGCCAATTGTCCATAATAAACTTTAATATGTAGGCCTTTATCCAGAACGAGGCATAATATGAAAACTTGACATTCTTGTATGGATCAAATTTTTTAACCGCCTGCATGAGCCCGATATTCCCTTCCTGAATCAGATCTAAAAGATTCTGCATCCATACCCGCTGAAACTCAAGAGCGATTTTTACCACAAGTCTTAGGTTGGCGGTCACCAGAATATATGCGGCCTCGCTGTCACCGTCTTCCATAACTCTTTTCCCAAGCTCTATTTCCTGATCTCTGGAGAGAAGCTTGTGCTTGCTTATTTCTGAAAGGTAGCGCTGAAGCGGGTCAAACTTTACAATGGCGGTACCATCGGGATGATATTCCTGCTTTTCACCATCGCCATTATCACTGACACTGACAGTGCTGTTTTGCTCCTGCTCCGTTCTGAAAGATTTCTGCTTTTTCTTGAATTTATTCATGTTAATATTTAATGGACTTACATACGACGATATGATATTCAAAATTTTATTTTCTCTTTGCGCCTGTAGCTCAGCCGGATAGAGCAACGGACTTCTAATCCGTAGGTCGCAGGTTCGAATCCTGCCAGGCGTACCAGTTATAATTTCAGGGACTTTTAAATTTTTTGTGAGTCCTTTTTCTTTTGCTTTTTTTCTTAATTTTCAATTTTATCCCTCATGTGTCCCTCACTTAATAAGATAATAAGGGACAAAAGTTTTTTATAACCTCTCTCACCATAACAACTAAGTTTAATAAATATTAAACAAAAAGGCAAGGTCGATATTGAACCCTGCCTTATGATGAGATATTTTATTGATAAAGTTAAGATTCTTCTATTGATTATAATTAATTTTAATTACCTGAATAAAGGGTGCAGGAATATATGGTGTGCGGCATCTTCAAGCGGTGAAGAGCCATATTCTTTACTTGCTTATTGTTTGGAATTGGGGTTCGAACCGTCGATACTGGCAACAGATATTTCAGATTCCTGTTTAGAAAGAGCGAGAAGAGCCATATATCCCAAAAAGTGTTTATCAAATATACCCAACCATATGATAAGGCGTTATTTTCAAAAAGGTACGGGCAAATGGGAAGACCATGTGAGAGTTAAACAACATATCAGTAGAATGGTAAAGTTTAAAAAGTTCAATCTCTTGAAAGATTCTCATTGAAAATGTTTTTACTTGATAAAATCTGAATATCAGATATTTTAAAGACATGGATTTTTAATTAAAATCTATTGAAGCTGTTTGGTTTTGCCGCTGCTTATGGTGGAATAGAAATTCCGATAGGTTGTATTATCTTCCCGAAAAAATGAGGCTGAATCACATGGGTACAAAATATAAACTTTACCTGTTCATAGTTATGCTGATTTTTTGCAATCTGTTGCTCGCTTCACAGGTATTGCCGCAAAACAACCAGCATTCTCCTCTTGCCCGGGATTCAAAAGAGCCGGTCCTGGATACTGCAGTAATTTGTGAAGAAATAAAAGACTTTGCACCAAAAAACCAGGCCGTTGTTTTTTCCATTAAAATTGGAAAAGTCTCATGTTTTACCTCATTTGACCCGGTACCCGTAGAAACTGTTATCTACCACAAATGGTTTCACAAAGATAAACCGAGCACAATAAAAAGGCTGACCCTTCAGCCCCCCCGCTGGGCAACCTACAGCAGTATTCAGCTTCGAGAAACCGATAAAGGCCCCTGGCGAGTTGAAATCACCGATCAGAAAGAAAATATTCTTCATACGTTAAGATTCACGATCACGGATTGATCAAATTATACGTCATAGAATTTCTATAATCTAATGGAAATACCTTGGGTTATAGGCTTAAATATTTAACTGGAATATGGAATGGTGGAATGATGGAATGTTGGTCTTAAAAAGATGGTATTCATCTATTTAATTCTCTGTCAAAATCAATTTTACAATACCCCCGACTTCTCATTTTTCCAGAACCCATTATTCCACCATTCCATTTTTCCAATTGCGACCTGACCGCTCGTGTCTTACAATGTCAGGCGGGGCTAAGCTAACTTGAACATAATGATGTCTTTTCTTGCACACTTTCGATGGCAGGATCTCATTGATATCCTGTTAAACAGCTATATCCTGTTTCGCCTCTATGTCCTTTTCAGAGGGACCTATGTGTTCAGGGTCCTTACCGGCATTGCGCTTCTCTGGGTGTTTCAACGGATAGCTGTTTTTTTCGGTCTGATTTTAACCAGTTGGGCCATGCAGGGCATTACCGCAGTGGCCGCCCTTATTATCATTATTATTTTTAGAAACGAAATCAGCAATGTTCTTCAGGCAAAAAATCTAAGAGCCATCCTCTGGGGATTCCCGAAACAATCTATTCAACCCCCCATAGAAATCATCGTAGAAGCCGTCAACGCATTGTCTAAACAACGTAACGGAGCCTTAATTATTTTTCCGGCAAAGGACGATCTGCAGGATATTCTACAGAGCGGAATCCCCTGGCAGGGAGTGGTAACCAAAGAAATGATCACAAGCATCTTCTGGCCTGACAATCCGGTTCACGACGGTGCCGCCATCATTCAGGGAAAACGGATTACCGAGGTTGGGGTTATTCTTCCCTTGTCACACAAAAATGATCTGCCTTCACATTATGGTACCCGTCACCGGGCGGCGCTCGGATTGTCTGAATCTACAGATGCATTGGTGATCGTGGTATCCGAAGAAACCGGAAATATACTTGTTGCTAAAAATTCCAAACTCACGAAGATTACCGACAATACACAACTTGTAACAGCATTGCAGAAACATATGGGGTTAACCGAAGAAGAGCCGGCCAATCTGCGTAAAGAAAAACTTGAAATCAGCATAGCGGCCCTAATTTCGGTTTTATTCATAACAGGAATGTGGTTCAGTTTCTCAAAAGGACTGGATACGCTCATTGCCCTTGAAGTCCCAGTGGAATACACCAAACATGATCCGGGAATTGAAATTGTAGACACCTCTGTCAATACCGTTCGACTTCAACTGGGGGGGTCAGGGCCTCTGATAAAATCTGTTCAACCGGACAAAGTTCAGGTGCGACTTGATCTTAGCAACGCTGTTATCGGCAGCAATATCTTTTCCATTACAAAGGAAAACATTTCCCTGCCACCGGGAATTTTTCTAAGCAAGGTTGTGCCGCCTGTTGTTGAAGTAACCCTAGACAAAACCATTACAAAAGAGCTGCCCGTACAAGTGGACTGGGTTGGAAAATTACCGGAAAATATCATTCTTTCGCAAGTAAAGATTGACCCTGAGAAGGTTAAAGTCATTGGAGGGCAACGCATCGTGGAAAACATCTCAACCCTATACACGGAAAAGGTTCCACTGGACAACATTAACAAAACAGGAACCACGACAGTTAGCCTGGCTCTCAATCCTGCATCGCTGAAAATTGCATCCGGGTCAAAGGACAGGATAAAGTTGATCTATGTGGTAACTCCAAGAGAAAATTAGGGGTCTTCGCCCCAGTTGGAATAATGGGAGTCCGATGAAATAGAAACAATTGCCTTTTACCCAGGACTACCGGTCACGTATAAAAAGAAATTCCATGAACCCGAGGCGGCAGATAAAGGACTTAGCCGGCTTTAAAGGAGTCATCATGGCCAAAATGTCTCTGTTCTGACGGCCGCAAATCGGAAGAGGCAGATGATGCTGAGATCTTAAACGAACTTTAAAGTCCTGTCCCATCACAAAGGAGTTCACCCCTAATTTTGCCGCCTGTTCGCCCAAAACCAGGACTACCGCCATCCCCCCGGGTTTTAACAGTGTATAACACAGCTTCACCAGCGCTCTAACCTCCCCATCTTCCAAACGGTCGGCCAGTTCCCATATAAGGATTCCGTCAAAGCTCTCAGGGGGGTAGTCAAGTTCATGCCAGATTCGATGAACAGGATCGCCTTTGCCAAGGCAGCGTTCCAAACGGATGAACATATCACAGACATAGAGCCGGTTCACCCGTCGGGCCAAAAACCTGATGTTCTCCTGGCACACGGGTCCAAGGTCGAGCACCTGAGTGGCGGCATGACCGTCAAGACCTTCTATGAAAAGCTGCAGGACATTGCTGGTATAATCGACTGTTTTAAACCCATGACCTGAATCCCGTGAAAGCCGATCTGAAGAAGTGGCGAAGAAGGTCAATGATTAATTCTCCTTGCTGCTTTTACCGGCCGGGGCAAACGCTTCTTTCACCGGTTCTGATGTAGATTTCTCTTCCGGCTTGACCACCGAAACGGGCTTCTTGTGCGACTCACGCTTCAGTTCTATAACCGCCTTGAGAAAAGCCCCGTCCTCTACCGAAATGCTCTTTGCCGTAATCTCACCGTTAAAATCGGCCTCCTTTGTAATCTTTACTTTTTCGGCGGCGTTAATATTGCCCACCAGCCTGCCACTGACGGTCACGTTGGCGGCCTGAATTTCCGCTTCCACCTGTCCTTTGGGGCCTACGGTCAAGTGGTGCGTGTCCACTTCTATTCTCCCCTTGACCGATCCCTCAATGAGCAAATCCTCTTTGCCGCGGATGGCTCCGTCGATGATAATCTGTTCACCGATAATAGTTTTCCCCTCCACCGCTCCCTGGATGATAGAAGGGGTGTTGCCGGTATCCACCTTCTTGCTTTTCTTAAGCATGGGATCCCCCTTTTTTAAAATAGTTAAAAATACTTCTTTCTTTAATTTATATTTTGTTGTTTCATACCTTCGGCGCGGCTCACCTTGCCTTTCATCCCCTAAGCAAACTGCAGGGTATTGCGCGGTGAAGGCGAATAAAGAAGTTGCCCACGGTTTTTTTTTTGATCTATCTGGTAAACGAAAAAACGTCGGTATACCCCAGAATATCTGTTATGAATAAAACAACAAAAATGACACCTACGGCAATAAAGGCCACACCCAGGTCGCTTCCGCCCGCAGGAAGCTGTTCTATCTGATTGTAAAGACGCATGATTTCAGCGTCAGAAAGAGTGTCGAGACGCGCCTTAGCCTCCAGCGGAGTTATGCCGTATGATTTAAATGCCGATTGTACGTCTTCACGGATCATCATTCGGTTCAGATAGTCACGTGCTTCCTGCCCTTTTGCTACATCTATGACAGTTTCCGTACCGATCATTGCGGCAAAAGCTGATTCATAGGGAACCGCAAAAAGGAGTATTAAGATTGTCATAAAAACACTAACAGGTTTCGCTTTTTGCCGTAGTAATTTCATGGATTGCCTCCTTTAACATCATTTAATAAAATAAAAAAAATCCTTACCATATTTTATGCTTTGTTTTTTTAATCCTCTCCCTTTGTTGCATGACGCGTTCCATCCATTTAACGTCTCCCTCAAGATAGATTGCCGCCAGCCCGTTAAATTCGGCAGCCTGGGCAATATTTCCCTTCATAAGCCAAGCCTCGGACAGGTAATAGTAGTTCGGTCCGTTTGAAGGATCAAGGTTAAGGGCTTTTTCATACATCCTTATCGCATCGTCCGGATTGCCGTTTTCCAAAAACAGTCGCCCTTGATCGGTGAATCGCAAAGAGGCAACGGCACGCGGGCTCGGTTTTACAGGAGCACTACCGGTCTCCGCAGTCTGCTTAGGATCGTTCCAGATCGGTTGCGCCGAAGTGGTTGACGTAATCCGAGCACAGCCTAAGACACCGATGCCAATCCCTGCAATACAAAGGACCAGCAACAAGTTAAAACGGGTTGACAAAATCCTTAACCCCTTCCATAAAATGTTGGAGTTTAAGCCATCTGTGAATCGAACAATAGTCCTTGGGAACATTATCCTCCAAAAAATATTCTTCTACCGGATGTGGACATCTGTTGTTTACGGCCAGCTGTCCGCTTTCGGAACAGACCGTCCGTTTAACCACCCCTGGAGGCACTTTAAACCAATTTCCTGACACAAATTGTGGCAACATGCGCATAAGTTCCGCCCAAATCGGCAAAGCGGCGCCGGCGCCGGAGGCATGAACCGAAGAGCCGTCATCAAATCCAACCCATACCAACGCGAGGATATTCGGCGTATACCCCACAAACCAGGCGTCTTTATAGTTGTTGCTTGTACCGGTCTTCCCCCCCACCGGAAACCATATCCCCATATCCTTTAAGGAGCGAGCGGTTCCCTCTTCCACGACGCTCCGCAACATGGAACTCATTATAAAGGCTTTGGCAGGACAGATGACCCGCTTGATACTCGTGTGCCTTTGCTCAAGAATTTTTCCATTCTCGTCCAGGACCTCTTTCAAAGACAATGGGAATGGTAATACACCATCTGCGGCAAAAGCACAATAAGCACGTGCCAAATTCAAGGGAGTCACCTCATATGCTCCGAGCGAAAGGGACGGATAAGGATTAGCAGGTATGGAAAAGCCGAATAAGTTCGCCGTGGTAGCGATGTGATCAAGACCGATGCGCATGGCCAGATCAACGGTCCCTATATTGATCGATCTTGCCAGTGCGCTTCTCACACTGATTTTTTCTTCCGGAACCGGCGTATAATTTTTCGGTTCCCATACCTTTCCATTTATCTCATAAGTCTTGGGTTTGTTCGACAGTATTGAGGCGGGAGTGAATTTATCCAATCCGCTGGCGTACACAAAAGGCTTGAATGCACTTCCCGGTTGCCGCCGGGCCTGTGTAATTCGGTTAAACTGGCTTGAATTGTAATTGCGGCCTCCCACCATCGCCAGTATATAGCCTGTCTTTGGCTGCATAACCATGACAGCTCCCTGAAGTTTTTTTGGGGGATCTTGACGAGCTAATGTAGGATTGGATTTTTCTAATCGAACCAATCCGTTATGCAGTGCTTTTTCCGCCGCCATCTGAACCTGTGTGTCCAGAGTCGTATAAATGGAAAGTCCAAGACTCGACAGGTCTTCCCGAGAATAGAGGGTTGTAAGCTGATAGGCCAGATAGTCTATAAAATAAGGAGCCTTTTTACCGTATGACTCATAACCGACCGCGTCTACGGGGGAAAGCAACGCATTTCCGAGCGCTTCATCGGAAATCCATCCCTTATCATTCATGGCATAAAGCACCAGGTCTCTCCGTTTCTTACAACGAATTTTATGAATATAAGGAGAATAAAAATTGGGTCCTTTGATAAGACAGGCTATTGTTGCACCCTCAATCAGTGAAAGTTCTTCCACGGGTTTGTCGAAGTAAAAAAAGGACGCTTCACCAATACCGTTGATGGCGTCCGACCCCTTCTGCCCCAGATAGATTTCATTCAAATAAATTTCCAGTATTTCATTCTTTTCATACATGATTTCCATGGTAAGAGACATAAAAAGCTCTTTGAGCTTACGCAAAAACGTTTTCTCGGGAGTGAGAAAATAGTTTTTGGCCAGTTGCTGAGTGATGGTTGATCCGCCCTGACGTATGGAAGCGTACCGCAGGTTGGTATAAAGGGCTCTCAAAATTCCTATGGGATCAAGTCCGCGATGCTGGTAAAACCGACTGTCCTCGGCAGCCAAAACCGCATAAATGACATGCCGAGGAACCTGATTTATGGAAACCAGCCGCCGCCGTTCTCGATCATGACCGAAAAAGAGCATTATCTCTTCGGGCTCAAGCTCCAAAATTGGTATGGATTTTCCATTAGTTATAGTTATTATAGATTCTATAATGTTCTCTGGAAACTTTATTTTCACACATATTCCCTGCCTGAGCACAGACCGCATCCCAAAATCATGGAGGAAAAGCTCCAGGGAATCTCCAAGGCTGCGAAACTCCCCTTTGTTACGGGGGTTATGCAAAACTTTCCGGTATCCGAGGCGATGTAGTTTCTCATAAAAAAGCGTTCGATTTATCTTTTGTCCCGGATATAGTATGGTAACATCGGAAAAAACCTTGGATGGAATACTCCATCGACGTCCGGAAAATCGTTTGTCGATCTGAGATGAAAGATACAGGCAGTAAAGCAGCATGCTTCCGCCCACAAGCAGAGCCGCAGGCAAAAACCATTTAAGAAACCACTTAAATTTAACACCTATGGGTCGATTTTTCGTTATCATTTAAATGGGTATAGGAACTATCAGAATAACGTTCCGTTTCAAAGAGGGTATTCGGCGGCCGAGCTTCCGAGCGAATCTGTTTGGGATCATTTGGCAGAGCGTTCTCAGCGAGACCAAGTGTATCAACCACAGGGATTTGAGTAGCGGCATCCCCCCTTGGCAGGAATGAGTTCTTTGGTTCTTACCACAGTTTAAGACAGACAACCTGCGCAAACAAGGATAAACTGAGGGAGCTTTAGAGCGCTTCAAACTGTTGAGGTTCATTGTTGATGGTTTTGTAAAAAGTTATCTTCTCTTTTTTTCAAACCTGTTTTGTATTTGGCTTTTGTGTTTGTAATAAGAATTAATTTTGTTTTTAAGGTTTTTGATCTTGAGTTACATGCGTTTACCCGCACTGTTTATTTGTCTACCCTCTCTTTTAATTCCTTGCCGAACTTGAAAAATGGAAGTTTCTTGGGCTTAATTTCAACTTTTTCGCCGGTTTTCGGATTCCTTCCCGTATATGCCTGGTATTGTTTAACATAAAATGAGCAAAATCCCCGAATTTCAACTCTGTCTCCATTGGCCATAGCGTTTGACATTTCATCAAAAACCGTATTCACAACCACTTCAGCCTCGTTTTTCGTTATCCCTGCCTCCTCTCTAAGAGCCTCAACAAGTTCTAATTTATTCATTTACACCTCCGAATTTAATTACATATTTTTTTTATAATAAAGATGAACGTCGTCGCTGGCGTTTGGTGCTGAAGCCAATTATAAAACCGAGTATAAGTACACCTGCTCCGCTCAAAAACCATTTAATATTCTGATTCCAGAGAAGTTTTGTTAATTCATCTTCAAATTTTTCTGCTTTTCTTGTCTGTTCGGCAAGCTTTGAAGACGCTGCTTTAAATTTTGACTGAAGTTCCAAAAATTCTTTGGACTCTGTTTTCAAGGCCTCAAAATCGTTGGTGGTTTTTTGAAGTTTTTTTCTGGTCTCGGCGAATTCTTTGGTCAGTTTTTCATTTTCCGCCTTCAGCAAGCGGTTTTTTTCCTGCATTTCCGAGGCGCTGGCCTTTAATGCTTCGTATTTGCTTTTCAATATGTTCAGTTCAATGTCACTCGGTATTTTATCCGTAAGAAAACGGTTGATAACCCATCCTTCCTTTCCGTTGGCCAGCCTGACCAGGGTCCACTCATCACCTGGCTGGACCACCTCAACCTTGGTGCCGATACTGAGTAAAGAAATTATTTTTCGGTCATTTCCCGGTCCGGTCCTCATGGTTACTTTCACTGTATCACTGATATACTTGCCACCAGCAAAAACCGGTGTTGAAAATAAAACCAGGCACATCCCGATAATGCACAAATTTTTCATGATCGGCCTCATAAGCATAATATCTTATTTGTAAATTTCGTGTTTTTGTGGCAAAAATATAATATAGGTTAAGCTTGGTAATGAACCATAATCATAATTGAAAGTCAACCGCCATTTTTTAAATAATGGAAATAAATTACTCCGTTTTCAGCCAGTTATGAATACACGTGATTTGAGATATATCTCTTAAGTTTAATGCTTGTTCAGAACCTTTCTTATTTTTTGGGACAAAACTGTGATGTTGAAAGGTTTTTGAATAAAACTGTTGCAGCCCCGTTCCAGTATGCGGGTTGCCTGACCGTTGATGCTGTATCCGCTTGAAAGAAGAACTTTAGCTTGAGGATCGATTTCCTTGATCCTGTCGTAAACCTCACCGCCTCCGATATCAGGCATAATCATGTCCAGAATAACGATGTCAATTTTGTTACACCATTCACCAAACAACTGAATCGCCTCTTTTCCGCTTCCGGCCTCAAGCACATGGTATCCAAGTTTTTTAAGCAGTTGACCAGCCACATCAATAACAATTTCTTCATCATCCACCAGAAGGACGGTTTTATCACCCTTTATAATTTGTTCATT
>CAZIIV010000009.1:25036-42239 GCA_964539365.1 uncultured Desulfobacteraceae bacterium
TTTCTTCATCATCCACCAGAAGGACGGTTTTATCACCCTTTATAATTTGTTCATTTATAATTTGTTCATTAGATTCCGATGTTTTTTGGACGGATTGACCTGATGCCGGCAGATAAATGCTGAATGTGGTTCCACGCCCTTTCTTTGAATCCACATCGATATATCCCCCATGGCCTTTTATTATTCCATATACAGATGCCAGTCCCAGTCCTGAACCCCCGCCCATCTCCTTTGTGGTGAAAAACGGCTCAAAAATCCGCTCCATTGTTTTCTCATCCATGCCTGTACCGGTATCCGTCACCTGTAATAAAACATAGCGGCCGGGTTTTGGATCATAGCGCTTATTTTTCATTTTTTTGTGGGTAATATTCATGGTTTTCAGAATAAGTTGACCACCTTCAGGCATGGCATCCGCAGCATTAATATAAAGATTTATAAGGACCTGCCCAATCTGAGATTCATCGGCCTCTATAGCAAGTAAGTCCTCTGCGAACTCCCTGTGAATGGTAATATTCTTTCTTGTTCTGCCAAACGTTTCAGAATTATATGTTATGATTTGGTTTAAATTTATTGGTTTGACCTTATATTTGCCCTTCCTGGCATATCCGAGAAGCTGACGGGTGAGTTCGGAACCGCTTTGAATCAATTTTTCAATTTTTCTTAGCCGTTCGTGATATGGATGTGAAAGATCGACGTCATATAATATTAAAGAAATATTGCCCTGCATGCCCATCATCAAATTATTAAAATCATGGGCAATGCCTCCTGCCAGCGTGCCGATGGCCTCCATTCTTTGCATATACTGCAGCTTAGCCTCAAACTTTTTCTTTTCGGAAACATCACGAAGGATAACTAATGTACCCGTGGGATTACCCCGGTGATCATCAAATCGCGAAGCACTGATACTGACTTCCAGTAAACGACCGTCTTTGGTGTATCGTTTTGTTTCAAAACCATGGCATGGGGTTCCCTTTTCTACAAGATCCTTGATAATTGCCATGGTCGATTCTCTTTCTGATTCCGGAAAAAAAGGTATCTTTTTTGCTTTCAGATCCTCCAGTGTCCATCCAAATATTTGTGTAAATACCGGACTGATATATTCGACGTATCCTCCCAAATCATAGATAACTATGGCATCAGCGGATGAACGAAGAAGAGAACGGTAGACCTCTTTCGCATGGTTGGCTTCCTCATAAAGATATTTGTTTTTCTCTTGGCTTTTCCGGAGCGCTGCTTCGGTTTTCGCCCGTTTCGCGATTTCCTTTTGCATCACGGAATTGGCTTGCGAAAGAATTTTTACTTCCATCTTCTCTGCAAAATAGATCGAACACAGTGCTAAAAATCCTAACAAGAAAAATATAAGGTGAAGATATTCCGGATATCCCAAAGATTGATGATTTATCTTTCTGATCAAGGCAATGAAATGCCACTCTGTGTATATTCCCAGCACAAAGAATACAACGGCCAGCGTAAAAAGATATATACTTGCGAACCTAATCTTGCTCATCAGCCCCACCTTATAAAACAGAATTAAAAATCTTAATGAGTACCTATTCTGACGAACTCGTAAAACGTCGTTTTTTTCATTTTTCTGTCATTCCGGCGGAGGCCGGAATCCAGTAAATTCAATAGGTTCTGGATGTCGGATCAAGTCCGGCATGACGATTTAAGGACTTTTTGCGAAGCCGCCGATTTTCATGTCTTTTTAATACCCAACACTCCGATTTCCTGAAACTGAAGATTATCTGAAAAATATTTATAGCAGATTTTCAAACAAAATCAATATACTTTAGGCCGTCGTATCAATTTTGACGAACTCGTAAAACGTCGGAATTGAGAGGGCAAAATAAAAGGTTCACGCTCAAATCGTCATGAATTTCTTGGAATGAAAAGTACTTATGTACGCCGCAGTAACCACGAAATCAATCGCAATACAGAAATCGGACTTTTCGCAAAGCCGTCGATTTTGCTTTATTGAACAAGGAATTACAACTTGACATAACTCATATTTCATATCTAATAAGAGAAGGCTTGGTCTGAACTTACTTGGCTTCGCTTCACCCGTCATGTCAGCGGAAACCCGGAATTCGTGATTGCAATGGATTATAGAATTTAACACACATAATATTATGCATGTTCAAACAGGTCTTGAAAGATTTATCGAGTCACCGCCAAAATGGATGTCCGGAAAACGAATCGGGCTGTTATGCAACCCTGCTTCGGTTGACAGAAACTTTTGCCATGCCCGTGAATTAATCAACCGGAAACTGGCGGGTCAGCTTCACGCATTATTCTCACCCCAGCACGGATTTTTTGCCGAAAAACAGGATAACATGATCGAATCGGAAGATATGTCTGATCCCATATTAAATATTCCTGCGTTCAGTCTGTACGGCAAAACCCGCATCCCTGATAAAAAGATGTTCGATCTCATCGATGTGCTTATCATTGATTTACAGGATGTAGGCACACGGGTATACACTTTTATTTACACCATGTCCTATTGCCTTGAGGCTGCAAAAAAGTTTGGTAAAAAAGTCTTGGTCCTTGACCGGCCCAATCCTATTTCAGGCAGCATCACGGAGGGGAACTGCCTGACTTCCGACTGCACTTCCTTTGTCGGAAGATACCCCCTTCCCATGCGCCACGGGCTTACCATCGGTGAACTTGCCCTTTTGTTCAACAATGAGTACGGCATCGGCTGCAACCTTGAAATTATCCCCATGAAAGGCTGGAACCGGAGGATGTTTTTCCAGAATACCGGCCTTCCCTGGATTCCGCCCTCCCCCAACATTCCCTGGCCGATATCGGCCATGGTATATACCGGACAGGTATTGTGGGAAGGAACCAATATTTCCGAAGGTCGTGGAACCACCCGCCCGTTTGAAATCTTCGGATCTCCCTTTATCAATACCCCCCTGTTGCTGGCGAGTCTGGGTAAAATCGGGGTGCCGGGTGCGACACTTAGACCGGTTGTTTTTGAGCCAACCTCAAATAAATTCAAAGGAAGTCCGTGCAAAGGATTTCAGATCCACATAACAGACCCGTATGAGTTTAAACCATATATCACAACCTTGAGGCTTCTTCAGGCTGTGATTTTCCATCATAAAGATCGGTTCCGATGGAAGAGTCCGCCTTATGAGTATGAATTTAAAAGACACCCCATTGATCTCATCATCGGCGATAAAAAAATACGACAGTGTATCGAACGCCTTGATAACATAGATACTATAGAACAATCATGGCTTGATGAACTTAAAAGGTTTATAGAGATAAGCCGAAAATTTCACCTTTACGAATGAGTAACGGCTCAAGGCTATAAGTTTACGAATCAGGAACCAGTGACCACAATATCAAATGTAAATAATAAATGACTGATAACGCCATAAACTGGAAGCGGATGCAATTTAAAAAAAATAAAGTCTGGCTGGCCATTAACCGGGATCAAAAACCCGTGGTTAAAAACGGAAAGGTTTTGATCAAATATCAGCTGGGTCAGGATTACGAGTATTGGGTGAACCCAAAAAATATCAAATCCATCGATTCGGTCGAGATAGAAACCAAAAAATCGAAATCTAAAAAATCCGCCGAAAACGCTCCGAAAAGACGAAACGCCAAGGTTAAACCCAAAACCGAGTCTCCGGATAGTAGCGAATATAAGGACTGCATCTGTATCTATACGGACGGGGCATCTTCCGGGAACCCGGGCCCATCGGGAATAGGGGTGGTACTTCGTTTTGGAAAACATGAAAAAGAGATATCAAAATATATCGGTATCGCCACCAACAACATCGCAGAGCTCGAAGCGATCCGAACAGGTCTTCTGGCCATAAAAAATACCGAGATTCCCGTACGCATTTTTACGGACAGCAGATATGCTTACGGGGTCCTGACCCTGGGTTGGAAAGCCAGAAAAAATCAGAGGCTTATAAAGTCCATAAAAAATATTCTACTAAAATTCAAGGATCGGAAAATTATAAAAATTAAAGGGCATGCCGGTCATGAGGAAAATGAAAGAGCGGATTTTCTGGCCACATCGGCCATAAGAAAAACCATCAACTCCCAAGAAAAACAATAAACGCCTTGCGTTGCAAGGCGTTTATTTTCCTTCTCGCATCTTGCCGTCAAACAAGTACCGTGTTTTTGGGAATCAGCTTTTTATTCTGCTTTTTCGGCTTTTAGAGTTTCGACCTCTTTTTTCAGTTCGTCAATTTCTTCTTTGTATTTTTCGGTTTCGTCTGTTTTGGTTGGAGTATCAACTGTTGTATCCTCTTTCTTCCAGGTATCCTTGAGTTCGTCAAAACCCAGATAAAGAGCCAATCCACCGCCTAGCAGAAGCATCACGGGGATGGCACCCGCTAAAAGCTGCAAAAACGGTTTCCACCATATGGACATACCAATGAGACCCAATACAGCTCCGACCGCCCCACCAATTAAAGTTTTCATAGAAAATCATCCTCCTTTAATTTTAATTAAATTTATTTAAAAAAACTTTTCCCCAAAGAAGAAGTTGCAAATTAACACAACTTACTTTGTAACGCAAGCTTAATTTTTATATAAGAATCTTGATATCCTAACGGAAAATCTTTCTTATAAAACAGCCTTATAGAATATAACCATCTAATTTTAAATTATTTTTTTAAAAAAATAACATACTTCCCCAAAGAAATGATTGCAATCAAAATTCATATCTGTTAGTTGAAAAATTTTGAATATAAAATTTAAATCGGATTTTAAACATGTTAAAATGGATTAAATTACAAGTTGAAAAATATAGTCCTAATTTAAAAAAAAAGCGCCATACCTTCTCGCAAACGAATTACAATCACTATTTTTTTCAATTGCCTGAAAATATCGGCATCTTGTCAACCTTTATCCTTAGGCTCTTTTTTTCCGGAATAAAGGTTGCCGAGGAACAGACCAAAAATCTAAAAGAACTTCAAAAACAAGGGATTGTCATATATGTTACAAAACCCAAAAGCTACTTTCTATACCTCTTTTATTATACCCGGTTTAAGCAGGACGGACTTCCATATCCTCAGATGGGTTTTGACTATAAAATAATGATATGGCAACCGGTATCACGATTTTTAAAAATCTTTTTTTCATACCTTTCTCACATTTTTCACAGCCTGTCACTCCCTGATCCATATGCAAGTGGATATATCCGAAAAGAACTTATGAACGGCCGGCCGGCATTACTTTCTCTGGTCGAACAAAAAGGTTTTCATCGAAGATTTATTAAAGCAAAAAAAGATCCCGTTCAATATCTTATCGAAATGCAAGACTCCATTGACCGCCCCATTTTTCTTGTCCCCCAGCTTATGTTCTTTGATAAAAAGCCGGATCGATCGTTGCCGAACATCATGGACATTCTGTTCGGGACCAAAGAAAACCCCGGCAAATTAAGACGCCTGATGATCCTCTTCAAAAATCCCGGTAAGGTTTTCGTGGAAATATCCGAACCGGTGAATCTCAAAACTTTTTTGGCACTTCCGGAAAACAGGGAAAAAAACATCGAATATCAGGCGCTCGCCTTAAGACGTGGTCTGTTGAATCAAATCAATCGTCATCGTCAGAGCATCACGGGACCGGTTTTGAAAACACGGCTTGAAATGAAGGAAAACATCCTTACAAAGGAACGGCTTCAAAACTTCATGGAACATCATTCAAAAACTCGCGACATCCCAATTCAAAAGGTACAAAAAAAAGCAAGTGATTTTCTTGATGAAATTGCCGCCAACTACAATATGATTATCATAAAAATAGCCTCGGCCGTGATAACCTGGGTTCTGAACACCATGTTTGAAGGGGTAACCGTGGATAAAGACGGCCTAAACAGAGTGAAAAGTATGTCACAGAAAGGTCCGGTAATCCTCATTCCCTGCCATAAAAGTCATATCGATTACCTGATATTGTCGTATCTTTTATATCATAACAATATGCCGTGTCCTCACGTTGCTGCCGGAAAAAATCTATCTTTCTGGCCCTTAGGCCCCTTATTCAGGAGCGGCGGCGCATTTTTCATCAGGCGAACGTTTAAAGGGGCAGCCCTTTATTCAAAGGTTTTTTCAGAATATATCCACAATCTGCTTGCAGAAGGGTTCAACATAGAATTCTTTATTGAAGGCGGACGAAGCCGAACCGGTAAATTGATTCTGCCTAAGCTCGGACTCCTTTCGATCCTTCTGAATGCTTATAAAAACAGAGCATGTGAAGATATGATATTTGCACCTATTTTTATCGGATATGACACGGTATTGGAGGAAAGCTCCTATCTTCATGAAGTTGAGGGAAAGGAGAAACAGCCTGAAAGTCTGGTTCAAGTTATTAAGGCGCGAAAATTTCTAAAAAAAAGGTATGGGAGAATCTATATCCAGTTCCATGAACCCCTCTCTTTAAAGGAGCTTTTGATACAATACGGCACCCCCATCCAAGATATGGCATCCAAAGAGTTTAACATTTTCTGCCGAAACCTGGGTCACAGGGTTATAAACGCCATCAACTCGGCAACTGTTGTCACACCTCATGCCCTTGTTGCCGCTGCGCTTATGAACTGTTCAAGAAAAAGTTTCTCTTTTGATCATCTGATATCCCATGTTGAAACATACATGAATCACCTGCTTTCTCAAAAAGCCAGACTTGCCGATACACTCCTTGCGGATCATGTTCATACCGTTGAGCATGTACTTGACACTTACGTCCAGAGAAAATTTATCGAACGCATCACAAAAGACAAGAAGCCCGGTTACGCCGATGCCCTGTTAAAGGTAAACCAGAGCAAACGCCCAAACCTCGAATATTACAAAAATAACTGTATTGCCTTTTTTGTCCCGGCAGCCATTACCTCTCTTGCAATCCTTGTAAAAGATACGTTTCAGTTTTCGGCTTCGGATCTGCACTCCGATTACGAATTCCTTCAATATTTTTTTAAATATGAATTCGCATATGATGTTGATAAAACCACGGAATACTTTGTCCGTAAAAACATAAAGACATTTATCGACGAAACCATTTTAATGCCGCATCCCACTTTGCCGGACACATATAACCTCACCTCTTCCGGTTTTAGAAAATTGAGATTGTTTTCAAGCTTCTTGAAAACCTATTTCGAATCATACTGGATCGTATTAAACTTTTTTATGCAACACCCGCCAAACTCCATTAAACCAAAAGATCGTATAAAAAAAATTGAAGCCATAGGAAATCGCATGTATAAAAACAAGGAAATCGAACGAAAAGAGGCGCTTTCCATAGTCAACTACACGAATGGAATTGATTTTTTTACTACCAACGGTGTAAAAGGTTCGGATAATAAGGACAGGATTGAATTCTATGCCGAGGCAATCCAAAAGTATCTGAATTATCTATAAATGAAAGCCTTAATACTTGCCGCAGGTTTTGGCACGCGTTTGCTTCCCTATACGAAAACCACACCCAAAGCGCTTTTTTCTGTGGCAGGACGTCCTCTGCTCCATATCCTTATCTTAAGACTGCAACAGGCAGGATGCAAAGCGGTCATCATCAACACCCATCATCTTCATAAAAAAATAGAGTCCTATCTGGCGCAACAACACTATGCAATCCCTGTGAACACCCGCTATGAAGCGGAAATTCTTGGGACCGGGGGAGCCATAAAAAATGTTGCCGATTTCTGGGACGATTATCCCTTTATGGTCATAAACAGTGACATTATTACCGATATAGATTTGGAAAAGGTTTATGAATTTCACTTGAATCATGGTCATCCGGTCACGCTGGTTCTTCATGACGATCCGCAGTTTAACACCGCATCGGTAGATAAAGACGGTTTTATTATCGAGTTCCATGATTCCACGTCCCTCCCTCCCCACCCTGCTTCAGGTTCGAATACTTCCCGGCCCGAAGAAATCGAAAAACTAACCTTCACCGGCATACAGGTTCTGGACCCACAGGTTCTTGAACGAATACCCGATAATATATTTTCAAACAGCATCGATACCTACCGGGAACTGATATCGGAAAATAAAAAAATATGCGCTTTTATTTCAAATGAATACTATTGGAAAGATGTGGGATCTCCGGTGAGATACAGCGAGGTGGTTTTCGAACACATGGCCCCGGAAGCGTTCAAACACGCTTTCCCGAGTGGGTTCCACAAAAACATCTCCCGCACCGGACTCAAAGGTGACGGGTCTGACAGAAACTGGTACCGGCTGACCTCGGGGAACAGATCACTGGTCATGGCGGATCACGGTATCAGAAAAACCCAATCCACCAGCGAAGTAGACTCATTTGTTGCCATCGGCCGTCATTTGCACGATAAGGATTTACCGGTACCGAAAATATATCTTTATGATACTTTTTCAGGCCTGGTATTCATGGAAGATCTGGGAGATGTAAATCTTCAGATCCTTGTTCTGAACACGGAAAACCCGGACCAAACCATCGCCTACTACAAATCGGTTATAAGTCTTCTCGGGAACCTCTCCCTAAGCGGTGCAGAGGACTTTGATCCGCTCTGGACATATCAAACCTCTGGTTACGACCGGGATCTTATTCTCGAAAAAGAATGCCGGTACTTTGTGGATGCTTTCTTAAGGAACTGCCTGGGAATGAATATCCGTTTTAAAGATCTTGAGAATGAATTCAGCTCTCTTGCGGACAGTGCCCTTGAATTTTCGGTGAACGGATTTATGCACCGGGATATGCAGTCACGAAACATCATGGTTAAAAATAACCGTTTTTATTTTATTGATTTTCAAGGGGGACGACTCGGGCCGGTCCAGTACGACCTGGCTTCTTTGCTCATGGATCCCTATGTTGAATTGTCTTCTCGGGTGCGGAATTTGCTCCTTAATTTTTCCGTTCATACGCTTTCATCCGTTCTGAAGGTCGACCCGGACGACTTTCTTGCCGGTTATAAATATTGTAGCATAACAAGAAACCTTCAGATACTGGGTGCCTTTGCTTATCTTAGCCATACCAAAGGAAAAAGATACTTTGAAAAATATATTCCTAATGCTATAAACACATTAGCGCATAACCTTTCGGCTCTTAATAACAGAGAATTCCCGTATCTTAAATCGATTGTAAGGGAAATAGGAGGTACAAAATGAATCATATAAAAATTATGGTAAACGGTTTGCCCGGAAATATGGCGTCCAACGTGGCCCGTCATGCCCTTGCCGACAGCCGGTTTGAAGTGATTCCACAATCCCTGACCGGACCTGAAATTACGGAAACTCAGGCCATCATAGATTCCGTTTCTTTCAAGCTTATTCTACCCAAGGACAGGGATCAGGCCATATCCACCATTAAGGAAAGGGAAGGTTTTTTTCTAATTGTGGACTTTTCTCTTCCTCCGGCCGTCAACAGTAATGCCGAGTTTTATTGCAAACACGGCCTCCCTTTTGTCATGGGAACAACCGGCGGCGACCGAAAGCTCCTTGAAGACACCGTGCTGTCTTCCCCCATCTCTGCGGTAATCGCACCCAATATGGCCAAACAAATCGTGGGGTTTCAGGCCATGATGGAATATGCCGCAAAAACATTCCCGGATCTGTTTAAAGGGTATTCTCTTGAAATTAAAGAAAGCCATCAAAAAGGAAAGGCCGATACCAGCGGAACCGCCAAGGCAATGGTACGCTATTTCAACAGCCTGGGGTTAGCTTTTTCCGAAGCGGATATCACCAAAGTGCGCGATCCGGACATCCAGAAAAATGTCATGGGAATACCCGAAGAATACCTGTCAGGACATGGGTGGCACACGTACCGTCTTGATTCAAACGACAAGACCGTTCATTTTGAATTTACTCACAATGTCAACGGTCGGGATGTGTATGCCATGGGAACCCTTGATGCACTGATTTATCTGGCTAAAAAGATAAAACAAGGATCTAAAGGAAAAGTCTTCACTATGATCGATGTGCTAAAAGGCGGACTATAAATGATATTTTGAAAGGGCATGAATAAAAAACTTGAAGCCGGCGTGCCGTCATTTACGAAAAAAAATTATCCGGAAAGAGTCGGCGATCTATTGGGAGTCAGAATAATCTGTCTGCGCCTTTCAGATGTCCAAAAAGTCGAGGCATATCTTAAGCTTTTGTCTGAAGAAAACATCTTGAGTTTTGTAACAGGTAGCCGCACTTCAGGCTGAGTATTTATGTCGTCTGGCTGAAGCGCACAGTCTGAAAAAAATCGCCAACGTTAACGGAACAGCTCGAATTCCCTTGGGCGATGAGTTTTCTTCAACTGACCTGGAAAAGAATGAGGCTTGCCGGAAATTATCATCATCAGAAGTCGAGAAGCGCCTGAAAAAAATGAAGCAAAAATTCAATAAGTTTGAGTACGATAAACAAAGGTTGCAAACCGCCATTGAAGTTTTTGACAATTTCCTGGGCTCGATTCGTGAGCCTTTAGTGGTGCTTGATTCTGATTTAAAGGTTGTAAAAGCCAATCATTCCTTTTATCGGACGTTCAACGTCAAACCAGATGAGACAGAGGGGATATTAATATATGATCTTGGCAACCGGCAATGGAACATCCCAAAGTTAAGAGAATTGCTTGAAGACATCCTTCCTGAAAACTCCGTATTTAATGACTTTGAAGTGGAACATAACTTTGAGACCATCGGCCCAAAAATAATGCATTTAAACGCCAGACGGATTTACAGAAAATCGAACCAAACCCAACTGATCCTTTTGGCCATTGAGGATGTGACTGACCGAGAATATTATAAAAGACATCTTGAAGAGCTTGTAAAAAAACGAACGGCCGAACTTGTCGTCGCAAGGGAAGAGGCGGAAAAAAGAAAAGAAATAGCCGAAACCGCCCTTTCCGAAATAAAAAAGTTAAAAGATCAACTGGAAGCGGAAAGAGCATATCTGCAAGAAGAAATTAAACTGGAATACAACCATGAGAACATTATCGGTCAAAGTGACGGGCTCAAATATGTGCTCTATAAAGTTGAACAGATTGCCGGCGGCAATACCATCGTATTGGTTCTTGGGGAGACAGGAACCGGCAAAGAGCTGGTCGCCCGGGCCATTCACGGCTTGAGCTTGCGCAAAAATCGGGCTTTGGTAAAGGTAAATTGCGCCGCACTGCCCTCAAACCTGATCGAAAGCGAATTGTTCGGTCATGAGAAAGGTGCTTTCACCGGATCTCATTCCAGACATCTTGGGCGATTTGAGGTCGCCGACGGCGCTACCATTTTTCTGGATGAAATCGGCGAATTGCCTCTGGAATTACAACCAAAGCTGCTCAGAGTGATCCAGGATGGCGAGTTTGAACGGTTGGGCAGTTCCCGCACCATCAAAGTCGATTCACGGATTATTGCCGCTACAAATCGTAAGCTGGAAAAAGAAGTCCGCAAGGGCCGTTTCCGTGACGATCTCTGGTACCGGCTAAATATTTTTCCGATTACCATGCCACCGCTCCGGGATCGCATGGAAGACATACCGCCTCTTGTGGATTTTTACGTCAAAAAAATTTCAAAGCGAATGGGTAAGACCATTGAAATCATTCCGGCGAGCGTGATGAATGCCCTGCAAAATTATCACTGGCCCGGAAATGTCCGGGAGCTGGAAAACGTCCTTGAACGTGCGGTGATCAACTCGTCGGGTCCCAAGCTGCGCATGGTTGATGACCTCAAAAAACCGTTCAAGGATTTAAGTACAAGCCAAAAAACTTTGGAAGCGGTTGAGCGAGACCATATTATTCGAGTGCTTGAGCAGACCCAGTGGAAAGTCAGCGGAAAAAACAGTGCGGCTGAAATCCTTGGGCTCAACCGCAGCACCTTGCGCGCTCGTATGCGTAAATTTGACATCCGAAAACCATAAATTCTCATCCCAATTTCAATCCGCCCTTATCATTTGCCACCCATAACACCAAGTAGATCTGAGAAAGGGTCATATATGACCACTTGCGCAAATATGACCCTTTTTATGTGGCTGTTAATGACTGCCCCGAACGTGCTTTTTAAACTAATTATTCTTATAAATCAAAATGATAGGTGACGTGACCGTGAGTGTTAAAAACCTGGCACAAATATTGAATTTATAAAAAACACCTTATAAGCAAAAGTTTCCAAAATTACTGATGGTTCTGTCAACCTTTAAAGGCTGGCATTGCCGATAGGCGGCCCAATGATCGTAGTCAGAATAATCATGAACGTACTTCCGGAAAAGCAGAAAGAGGTTATGCAAACGCTTTTATCAATGATTGAGCCGCAGGGAAAAGAAAGTGAATATCTGAGCTATGGCATCTTTTGTGATATCGAAGACAAGAATGTTTTCAACCTGATTTCGGAATGGGAAACCCGGCAAGATTTTGATCATCATATAAGGTCAGATATATTCAGCGTTTTGCTTGGAACAAAGAGCCTTTTATACAAACCATTGAAAATTCAGATTTTTACGGTGTCAGATTCTGAAGGAATAGAGGCTGTCCGTTCCGTAAGAAAAGCACGCAACTAATTTTCGCCATATTAATGCGGAAAGGAGCCTGGTGATATGAACGTTCTTTTGATTTATCCAAAGTTTCCCGATACGTTTTGGTCTTTCACGTACGCTTTAAGTTTTATCGGAAAGAAGGCGGCCTTCCCGCCGCTTGGCCTGCTTACCGTGGCGGCCCTGTTACCAAAGGAATGGCCCAAGCGCCTTGTGGACATAAATATGGATAGCCTTACGGATAAAGACCTTTTATGGGCGGATATGGCCTTTATCGGAGGCATGGCGGTTCAGCGGAAGTCGGCCAAACAAATCATCGCCCGTTGTAACGCTTCGAATTTAAAAGTCGTTGCCGGAGGGCCTCTTTTTACTTCTGAGCCCGATGAGTTCAAGGAGGTGGATCATCTCGTGCTCGACGAAGCGGAACTCACACTGCCTGCGTTTTTGTCGGACCTGCAAAACGGACAGCTGAAAAAGGTCTACAGGGCTTCCGGTTTCTGCGATATTTGCAACACCCCGACTCCCTCGTGGGATCTTGTAAAAATGAAACGATATGCGTCCATGAATATTCAGTTTTCCAGAGGATGCCCGTTCAACTGCGAATTCTGCAATGTGACGGCGTTGTTCGGTCACCGGCCGCGCTTAAAAACACCTCAGCAAATCATTTCGGAACTGGACCGTATTTATGCTTCCGGCTGGCGCAGCAGTATATTTTTTGTTGACGATAATTTTATTGGAAATAAGGGCTACCTTAAAACCCATTTGCTTCCCGCCCTGATCCAATGGCGCAAAGATAAAAAGGGGTGTGTTTTTTTCACGGAAGCCTCCATCAATCTGGCCGATGATCCTGAACTCCTGGACATGATGGTAAAGGCCGGATTCGATTCCGTTTTTATCGGCATCGAGTCGCCCGATGAGGTCAGTCTTACGGAATGTCACAAGACTCAGAATAAAAACCGGGATCTTTTTGAAAGTGTCGCGATTATCCACCGTTCAGGGTTGCAGGTGATGGGCGGTTTTATTGTAGGCTTCGACAGCGACAGGCCTTCTATTTTTCAGCGGCAGATCGATTTCATTCAGAAGAGCGGAATCGTAACCGCAATGGTCGGAATGCTCCAGGCCCCTCCGGGAACACGCCTCTTTGACCGGCTTCAACGGGAAAGTCGGGTGATCAATACCTTTTCCGGAGATAATGTTGATGGAACAACCAATATCATTCCCCGAATGGGCATAGACCGGCTTTTGGACGGGTATCAATCGATCATGAAACAGATTTATTCTCCTAAAAACTACTACCGTCGGGTCAGAACTTTACTCAAGGAACTCAAGGCGCCTGAAATCAACCAGCCGTTAAATATTCAGCGGTTCCTTTCGATCTTTCGATCCGCTTTCCGGATCGGAATTTTGGAGAAGGAGCGTTTTCATTACTGGACACTGATGCTCTGGACCCTGATTCGTAAGCCCAGACAGATATCCGTTGCAATAACGCTGTCAATATACGGCTATCATTACCGTAAAATATGCGAACGGTATATTCTTTAAGTCGGGCAGGAAGCGATTTCAGGTGAAGCGCAGAGCCTATGGTCTCCGGTGGTTTCACGAGGGACTTTTCCATACGCATGAAAGGTTGCGTGTTAAAGCCGTCTCCGGAGGAAAATGACGGTGGTGATTGTAAGGAGAGTCTCCGGATAGAGTATTTCATGCAATAACGGGCAAGAACCCATAGAAAAGGAAACATCATGCCAAATAACTTAGAATCCAAGAATATCGAGCAACTAATAGCTGAGGCCGATGAGCTGATCCGACAGATTAATTCCGATATCCTCAAAGACTTGGAAGAAGAGCATCGCATTCAGTTTGAAAAACACGCTCAAAACTTTAAAAAAATCAAATCCGAGGTTCAGAGCAAAATCGAGGAGAAAGGAACATCGGAAATAAGCTCCGGCGCCGATGGCATGCACGAGGCAATCCAGGATATTGTCACGGCCATGAAGAACTTGAAAAATGATCTTTTCTGATTTCCGTCAAACGCCCTTGAATAAAAGTCGGCCGTTCGATTCATTTTAAAAAGTGAAGCGGTTTTGCAGGCAGTGAGCTGTCCGGAAGTCTTATTGACATTCCGTAAATTTTAAAAATTCATGTCACGTTATCTCAGAAAAATACAGGAAAATGAAAAATGGGATGCGAAATCTGAATACATGATAAAAACCTGCCAGGAAATAAAATCGGCACCGTATATCGATGCCATAATCCACTATGCTGAAACGCTGCTTGGTATTGATTTCAAGAGCGTCAAAAAATATCGGTATAGTGCCCTATGCCCATTCCACGCTGATACCAAGGCCGGCTTCATGTCGTATGTCAATAAAAATGATGAGGTCCGGTTCCATTGCTTCGGCGCCTGTAAGGGAGATTGGGACATTTACGACCTGATAATGCTGCGAAAGAAATGCCGGTTCAGAACGGCACAGCAGGTTTGGGCTGAGCATTTGGGTATCAAGGATGTAAAGTTTGATGCCGGCAGCAGCCCCTGTATTCCTGAACCTGACGAAACACCGGAGCCCGATGATACGGTTGGTTTTGTCGAACCCAAAAAACTTGATGAAAAGATTGTTGCCGCCCTGGATGATGCCGCCAACTTCTACAAAGACCTTTTGATTTCAAATGAAGAGCGGTTCAAGCACATTTGGGATTATCTTGCACGCCGGGGCGTCGGAAAAGACACCATAAGAAACTTCAACATCGGCTACGCACCGCCATTCATCGATAAGAAGTATCAAGGCAGGGCGCTGATAGACGGCTTCTTCCAACGCTTTGAAAAGGATTATAAGACCTTCAATACGTTCTCAGATGGTGGCTTGGTCAGCTTTTTAAACGATGACACCGTCAAGGGATATGGATACTATTGCCGGCAGATCGATTTCGGACGCAAAGATCCGTTTTCAAGAAATTACGGTGATTATTTCGCCGGACGGATTGTGTTTCCAATTTATGATAGTGATGCCCATCCAGTCGGATTTATCGGCAGACGCCCGGACAATAGGGGAGTTCGCTGGCTCAAACACCAGACCAGAGAAATTCCTCTTTCCGCCAGGGGCTGGCTTTATGGCATTGAAAAGGCAGAACGGTATATCCGGCAGTACCGGACGATCATACTGGTGGAGGGCATCTTTGATTATTTCGCCTTCTACAAACTGCTCCAAGACCAGGACAAACCGGTGGTAGTTTCGACATTGGGTTCCTATCTCACCTCCGAGGCGGCGAACATTCTCAAAGGCCTTGATATCGAGCACTTCATTGTAGCGTACGACTGGGACGTGGCAGGCAGAAACGGCATCGAACGGATTGCGGCCAAATTAGGAGGGTGGGTCTATTACCTTGGTGGTCTGGCAGAAGGTCAGGACCCTTACGATATGTTGAAACCGGTGGTCAATGCCATAAGCGGATTTTCTCTGAAACACCTGAAGACCGATGCGCAATGCACCGGTAGACGATAGGAGGTAAGATGCACCAAGTGAAAGGTAAAATCAAGGAGATCGCCGGGAAGTAAACATTGACTTCCATAATAAGATTTTGGCGGCGTTAGAAAGGAGGCGAACATGCTTTGGACCGTATTTGTGATTCTTTTGGTTCTGTGGGCACTGGGTTTGTTGAGCGGCTACACGATGGGCGGAATCATTCATGGCCTGCTGGTCATTGCCATCGTTGTGGTGCTGATCCAGGTTATTCAGGGCCGAAGACGATCGTAAGGATTTAGGCCCTTACCGAATAAGGTGAGGTGTCTGGAAAGGAAGTGGTCAACAAGTCCGGAAAGATTTTATCGAATCTACGAACCCTTCAGCAGAAAAGGTCTTGTAATCAACCCATTCAACACAAACTAATAAAAAGGAGTAACCGCTATGAAAAAAAGAAATCTCGTTATTCACTGTTTAGTGCTTCTTATGCTGATCGCCACCTTTTGGGCCTGTGGATCGACACCCAAACAGACAAGTCCAGGCGAATACGTTGACGATTCGGTCATCACGACCAAGGTGAAATCTCTGCTTGCCGCTGATGATTTTCTCAAATCATTCCAGATCAGTGTCGAAACCTACAAGGGCACCGTTCAACTGAGCGGCTTCGTTGATTCTCAAGCAGCCGTCGATAAAGCGAGTGAAATCGCACGCAGCGTCAAGGGGGTCACATCCGTAAAAAATGATCTGATCGTGAAATAGGCGAGCGTTATCCTTTTGTATTTGGCATTCTTGGGTTGGTTCGATGATTGGAACGCGAATCTTCCAACGATAGAGAGTTAAGCATGCGCCTGCCGAAAATGGAACGTTTTAGAAAAGGAGGATAGCCTGGTATGAGCGGCGACATCATCTGTCCATTGCTCATGGAAGCTCGTCCCAATTTGAGGGTGCTCGTTTTCAGTGGTTATTCCATAGATGGTCCGGCACAGAAAATTTTGAATGCAGGAGATGAAGATTTTATTCAGAAACCGTTTACGATAGTAGATTTATCAGAAAAACTGAAGAAAAGTTTACGGCGAGCACAATTTGTGTTTTTGCTTATTTTTCCTCAGAAAAGGGGATTCTTATCAATTAACCTGGTAATAAAGGAGGACAAAATTATGAAATGGAGCACCAAGACAGCTTTTTCGGTAAAGATGGTTCTTATAGGCATGCTTTCGAGCGTTTTTTTCCTGGCCTGCAGCGCCAATACCGTTCCCATTCAGAAAGACATCTCAAATGCGGAAATGATCATCACACGCGCTCAGACCGGAGATGTGG
>CAZIIV010000010.1:0-42098 GCA_964539365.1 uncultured Desulfobacteraceae bacterium
GCAAAGAGGAAACACCCGTTCCCATCCCGAACACGGAAGTTAAGCTCTTTTGCGCTGATGGTACTGCTCGGGAGGCTGAGCGGGAGAGTAGGACGCTGCCGAAAAATTTTTAAATAACCCGGAATCACTTCATTATAAGGTTAAGGATTCCGGGTTTTTTTTATTAAAATTGGGTGGTTCCGGCAAATTTTACCTGTTCTTTTGTAAAATAAAAAAAACAAGGGAAACTTATGAGGATCAATAAAATCAATGCTGGTGCCGGACCCATGTGGAGAAGTATCCAGCTGAGACCTATCAGGGGTATAAGACTCCATCGAACCATCGCCCGCAGGATGTCGTGCTCGGCGATAAACTCGGCTACGGGTGGGGAGTACCTGTAATAGGTTTTCACAAACGCACGGCCGATTTTAAAGGGCATAAGATAAAGGTCGCGGAATCGACGTAACAGCCGCACATTTTTCTCAAATTTTGAACCAAAAGCCGCGGTAGCGATAAAACATCCACTGCTACCACCACTATTTGAGCCATCGACCGTGTATGAGCTTCCCGCATAGGCGGCAATTCCGGCCGGATCCACAATAATCCCATTGACCAGTCCGTCGCTATCACCGAAGCCGCCATCCACTAATTTTAAAGTGACAGATTGTCCGTCGTCATTAAAGGTAGTGTGTTCCGAATAGTCATACCAGCCGTTGATTGTGTCGTATTTATAGAAGGTGTCAGACTCGAAAATTTCTCCCGAAAAATAAATTTTCAGTACGGCGGTGTCGCCTGGCTGTTTCATTCGCAGCCGATACAAAATCATACCAAAGATAAGATCGTCCGGTCGATTGGCAGTGTCGGGAATCGTTTCGGGATCAATTATTTCCACTGCTTCAATTTCACTGATGGAATCCGAGATTTTTTCGATACCGATATACATTGAATTATCTAAGGATTGCACGCATTTGATGGTTTCGGGTTGATGGTTGTCGGGGATACCGTCCATATTGAAATCAACACTGTCATCCACCTCAAAATTGTCGGGAACGCCGGGAACGCCATTTGGGTTAAGATCCTCGAAAAAGGAACTGGTGGTGAATTCAATAGAGGGGGACCAATCTGACGCCACGGAATAGGTATCGTAAAATCGAACGCGCACGTAATATTTATGGTTTGATTTCAAGACCATGTGTGGAACTGAAAACGTGGTCAGATAGGTGTTGCTGGTAACATCAACAACAAAGGATGAGAAATCGTTCCGGTCGCTGATTTGCCACCGGCTTTGTCTGTGAGGGTCGTCGTTTGGGTCTGAAAAGGCTTCAGTTGTTATTTCTAATGGTACGTCGATATCATCCTGTCCCGTCTCGGGATACACGATGATGGGTGTACTTGGCGGCAGGTTTGATGGCGGCACATCCAGTATTGTAATTGCTTTAGTCGCCGATTTTGTTACTTCTCCGAAGGTGTAGATAGCTTGAATGGTTACCGCTTCATCGTCCGATACTTCAGAGGCGGTCAATATACCACTGCTGCTGATAGAGACATAGGGAGAATTTTCGGACCAATCGGTACTGTTTGTTACCGTCTGAGTGCTCCCATCGCTGAAACAGGCGGTAGCTGTATACCCGGTACTGCTGTTCTCGTTGAGTGAATTGTTACCGCTGACGGACAAACTGATGAGTGTTGCGCCTGACGAGGGGGTGTAAGACACTTCATTTGAGTAGCCGCTTTCATTGTCGTCTGTGTCGTAGGCAGTGAGCACAAAATAGGTGGTTTCCGTGTCACTTAAACCATGGATGGTGTATTCAGGGTATGCGGGATCGTCTAACTCTGCTACAGGCACTTGGATCGGTGAATTTCCTTCAACAGCTCCTGTGCCGTTGTATGGGGCGCCGGAAGCGCCGGTTTTATAATAAATAAAGTAGCCGGCGAGATCCGGCTCACTGTTGCTGCTCCACGCCAGAGTGACATCCGCCGCATAGATTGAAGGCGGGGAAAATAGGGTTAAGCAAGATATAATACTTATGAAAACAAAACATTTGAATACACATTTGCCGGGACTTCTATCCATAACAGGCACCTCTTTTTCTCTATGATGGATAACTTCATATAGAGAAAGGCGCCAAAATAGTTACAGGCAGAATGTCTTACGCTTCGAATGTACTGACTTCTACAGGTATTCGGCAGCCCGGCGGTCCTGGCTTTCCAGCTTTAGACCCGTGGCTTTGCGTCCCCGCCTTTCAACGGGTTTGCCCTTTCGTTCCCTAATGTTATCCAATGTCGAGAGGAAATTTTAAAAGTAATATATTAATCCATTTATTAACCGTTGTTAATCGTAAACAAATACGTGCAAATAATATGCCCATGGGTGTATGAGTCGGATTTAGAAACTCGTCTATATTTGAGAGCCTTTTGTCCAACAGATCGTAAAAACAATAGGTTCTTGAAATTACTGTAAAAAAAGTTTGTTTGTTGAAATGGTCTTTAATAATTTTATGGGAATGTATTATGAACTTACGATATGATTGTGACAAAACTTGTACGATTTTTTGACAAAAATCGATAGGGATGTGATTCTTTGTAGAAACGCAAATTGACTTATATGGAACTTTCTCGTAAAATTTTAAAAAAATGCCTGTCTTCTAAAATATGGATTCCGCAAGCCGGGGTCATTTAAATTTTGGACACAAATAAAAAACAGGAGTATAATAATGGAAGACATTGGTGCGGTTCAACATCTCCTCAAGAAAATTTACGGTGCAAAAACCGGAAAGCTGGCTTTTGATAACATATTGCCAATCATAGAGAGATTTCCGCCTCGAAAAGGCCGAGAAAAGGGGTATTTTTCTCAGGAAGACGTATTTTTGATAACCTATGGCGATACATTGAAGAAAAAGGGAGAACGTCCTTTAGAAACCTTATATGAATTTGCCGTTCGACAGTTTAAAGACGTGTTTTCAACGATACATATCCTGCCGTTTTTTCCATATTCTTCGGATGATGGATTTTCGGTGATGGATTTTTTCACGGTAAATCCGGAGCTTGGTACTTGGGAAGATATTCGTCGACTGGGCAGAGATTTTCAGTTGATGTTCGATCTTGTGCTCAATCATGTTTCTGCAAAGAGCATGTGGTTTCAAAACTATTTGGCGGAGAAGCCAAACTATGAGGACTTCGCTATTGAAGTCGATCCCTCAGCCGATCTGTCTTTGGTGACCAGACCCCGATCCTCACCGCTTTTAACTCGATTCAAAAAAACTTCCGACGAGACGGTGTTTGTGTGGACGACCTTCAGTGCCGATCAGATCGATCTAAATTACAAGAGCCTCGAGGTTCTTAAACAAATGGTAAAAGCACTTCTTTTTTATGTGGAGCAGGGGGCGACCTCTATCCGTCTTGATGCCGTTGCGTATATTTGGAAGGAAATCGGCACAACCTGCATTCATCTGCCTCAGGCGCATCAAGTGGTTCAACTTTTTCGAAGCATATTGAACGTTGTTGCACCAAACGTTCTACTGATTACCGAGACCAATGTGCCGCATTATGAGAATATGAGTTATTTCGGCGATGGGCATAATGAAGCCCAAATGATTTATAATTTTACGTTACCGCCGTTGCTTTTTTATACGTTTGCCCGAGAGGATTCAACGGTACTGTCCGAATGGGCCAAAAATTTGAAGGTAACGTCTAATAGCAATACGTTTTTTAATTTTACGGCTTCCCATGACGGAATCGGCGTACGTCCGCTGGAAGGGATTTTACCCCAAGTCGAAATCGATAACCTGATCGATGTTGTTAAAAAAAATGGTGGAAGGGTTTCCTATAGAAAAAATCCCGATGGTTCCGACAGTCCATATGAGTTGAATATTACCTATGTGGATGCTTTATTAAACCAGGGGGTCACAAAAAAATCTTTGCACGCACAAAAATTTTTGGCATCTCAGTCAATTCAGTATGCGTTGCCGGGGGTCCCCGCTTCCTATATTCACAGTGTGCTCGGTTCGAGGAACTGGGAGGCGGGCGTTCGACAGACTCAAAGCGCCAGAACCATTAATCGGGAAAAATTGCAGGTTGATGACGTGTTATCCCAACTCAATGATCCTGAAACCTTCCGCGCTCAGATATTTAATAGGTATATTAAACTGATCAAGGCCAGGCGGAAGCAGCCTGCTTTTCACCCGAATGCCGATTTTGAGATACTGGGAGTCGATCCTCAGGTGTTTGTCATCGCAAGGCATGCCAAGAATCAAAAACTGTATGCCATCACCAATATTTCATCCAGACCGATCACAGCTTCGTTATCGAGCGCCGGATCTTCTGTGCGGATGAAAGACGTCATTACCGGCGAGATTTTCAGTACAGATGCGGTAAAGTTGAATCCCTATCAATTTTTATGGCTCAGTACAATGGGCAGTTAAAAGGGTCTTTAGGAATTAAGTCAAATCCGGCGCTTATTGTCCGTTGATCTCGTCCCTCAATTTTCCTGAACATTTGAATGTAACCACTTTACGTTCTTTCAACATCAAGTCGTTGCCGGTAGCCGGGTTGCGGCCTCTCCGTTGTTTTTTTTGCTTTACACAAAATTTCCCAAATCCTGAAACAAGGACATCCTCATTTTTTTCCAGCGTACTTTTAATAGTTTCCAATAGGGCTTCAATTATCTCAACAGACTTTTTCTTTGTAAACCCCAGTTCGTGTACTCTCGTAACAATATCATTTTTAGTTAACGCCATGTCGCCTCCTCAAGCAGTGTTTACGGTGTTTCATATAAATTTCTCCTAAAAAAACTTTAAAGCTTACTATCTATATACAACATATCGGTATGCTAAAATGGATATGTCTGTCAAGGTGATTGATGTAAAAAATATTTATAGTATTGACGGAAGCAAAGCTTCGGCCATATCGAAATGATCGCCGATATCTCTTCGTAAATCCAGCCGGTTTCCTTGTGGATTTTCACGGGGAATTACCCTGATTTTACCATTTTCGAAAGCGGTCGATATTTTTTGACGAAGACGTTCCGCTGCTTTTGCTCTGCTTTTTCCAGGTGTAACGGTTGAATTAACGTTACAATATATCACTCGGCTGCCATCTGATTTATAAATTCCTTCTTCGGACGAATATGTCATTGCAGATGGGATAACCTGTATGTTTTTTTTCTTCAAGTAGCCAAAGTCAATATCCACCAACTCTCCTTTCGTGCAGGACCAGGGATATCCTTTTTGGCTTTGCGGGCCGCCGGAACCCGTAACCAAAGCGACGCAGATGGAAATTTGATCGGATCGAACTTCCGGGATTATCTCATCCAGATTTCCTTCAATTGTCGCTTTAATTAACGCTCCCAGATTCCTTATTCTGCGGATAATCGGCTGCCATTCGGGTTCGGGAGGCCGAATATTGATTTCACAGACTCGAATTCTTGTGGGCGCCATATTATCATCAAAAGATAAAAAGCAGCCTGGGTATATCAGGCAGGGACGTAACATATTTTTTTCCCTCAAGGCTTTTATCAGAGGGTTAACAATATCTTTGGCAGCCATTTCAAACAGGTCAGGCGTTTCCATGGGATGCGGTGATATACTTCCCATTCCGCCGGTAATGGGATTGTCCTTACTGGCAGGTCCCGGAAAACGTTCCGGATAATCCATGGAAGTGGGAAGAATCTGAAAATTTGCGTTCTTATCAATAAGAATAATAAAAGAAATCTCGACTCCTGACATTCTGGATTCTATCAGGAGCGGCCATTCCAATTTTTTGCCGAACCGTCGTTTATAGCTCTTACCATAATCTTTTATCAAGGTGTCATACACCTCTTTTATCTCCCAGGAACTTAAGATGATACGCGAGCCCTTTCCTCCGGCACTATAAGGATACTTTAAAACCGCACCGCCATATAAGTCCAATAGAACCAGACAAGTTCTCAGAATTTCTTCATAATTTCTGGCATCTACGGCATACCATTTATCCGCCACAGGAATATTATATTCATGACAAAGATGTTTACAGGCGACTTTGTCGCCTTCGATAAATGAATTTTTGCGAGTGAATCCAATGATATGATCTAAAAGACCGACTTCCTCCAGTTTATCCAACAGTCCGCCGAGTAATAAATCTTCAGGCATGGGAACCACACAGTCAATCGAGCCGTTTTTAAGGGCGTCAATAATAGCGGAGGCGTATGCCCTTTTGGAATTATCTGCTGTGGAAATAAATTTCACCGGCCATTGCATTGACATGGCAAAGGGAGGCATGGCCGGCATTCCTCTAATTACCACTCCCTGAAAATCATTCTCATAGTTTTCACTTGTTGCCGTTGAGGTAACCACAGCACTTAAAAGTGTTCTTGCGTCAGTTCCGGCAAATCCTATTTTATAACTCACAATCACTCCTTTTGTTTTCGAACTTTGTTAAACAGTTAAATAGTTGAATGGTTAACCAATTGTTATTATATTGATGTACTGCTTTTGGCGAAAATTGGGCATTTGTTGTTTTGAGGATTATGGCCCTTATACGCTGCTGATCCGTCAATATATATTTCAATCAAAACCCTAAGCACCCAACGCATAATGAGTTCACTTTTTGCGAATTCATTATGTGTATGTCGGGTCATTTTTCGGTAGCGTTGGGCAAAAATTTTATAGGGCATAAACGCCGGTTGCAGAATAGTCTGAATTAAGCTATAGCGGTTTGCAAAATCGCCTTATTGGAAAGGCATGAAGAAAAAAGTTTCTCCAGGACACGTCAATGACCTGAATTTGGAGCCGACGGGCGGATTCGAACCGCCTACCTGCTGATTACGAATCAGCTGCTCTACCAACTGAGCTACGCCGGCACAGTAATAAGACACCTACTTTGTTTATGGATCAAAATCAAGTAAAAATATCACCTGAACGATTGATTGATTTAATTTCCGTCGGGGATCATACTGTTGATTGTATAGGACTGTCCGGATCCGAGCAGGCATATTTTGTGACCAGATTAAGCAGGGCATACACAGGGTCTATTGTAGTGATCGTTCCATCAACAAAAGACGCGGAAAAGTATTTGGAAGATCTGAGATTTTTTTTAGGAAAAAACAATCTCTCCCCGGTTTATTTTCCTCCGTATAATATTTTACCGTTTCAGCAGCTTTCGTATCACAGCGAAACCGCGGCCAGGCGGATCAAATCTCTTTACCGTTTGATCGTGGAGGATGCCCCGCGAATTGTGGTGACCACGGCAGCGGCTTTGCTTCAAAGGATCATCCCAAAACAGGAACTTTCTGACTATGCCGAACTTATAATGGCGGGAGAGGAGATTCAACGGGATCTGTTGGTGGAAAAACTGATTTCAGGCGGCTATGTTCTGTCGGCAATAGCTGAGGAACCCGGAGATTTTTGCGTAAGGGGCGGTCTGCTGGACATTTTTTCGCCACTGTATTCAGATCCGCTCAGAATCGAATTGTTCGGAGATACTGTGGAATCCATAAGGTTCTTCTCGGCCGCCACCCAGAGGACAATAAAAAATATTCAGGAAGCAGTTGTACTTCCGGCCCGAGAGACTGTTTTAAAAACAGAATGTATCGATCAGATCATCGGACGGATACGCAAGCAGGCGTCCCGGTTGGATCTCCCGGCAACAAAGGTCAGAAGCTTAATTGATCAGGTCAGGAACGAGGGAGTGTTTCCCGGGGTTGAAGGGCTGATTCCACTCATTTATCCGGATCTTCACACACTCTTTGATTACACTCCGAGCCATGCGCTTTTTATTTTGACAGAGCCGGCTGAATTGGAAAAGGTTGCGAATCAATCCCAAGCTCAGGCCTCAAATTGTTTTATTTCCGCATGCAATGATTCCAGGTTATGTGTTGAGCCGGAAAGACTTTATCTAACGTGGTCGGATGCCCAAAAAATCCTTGAGCATAAAAACCTGATGACGGTTAAACAGCTTTCCGTTTCAAAAGGCTTTTTTTATAACGGGCAACCCTCCCGCGCATTTAATTTTACCGTTAAAGATAATATGGACATCAGCCTAACACTTAGGCGTCGCAGAGAAAAAGCTCTTTTTTCGCCGCTTGCGAACTGGATCTGCGATCAAAGAAAAACAGGATGTGCCACACTTCTGGTTTGTAAAACCGGCACCCAAGCCCACAGACTGAAATCGGTTTTGCGCCCATACGGGATTCATCTAAAGTTTATTGAGTTTTTCTCAGATGTTAAACTAGATGAAAATCAGGCATATGCCTGCATCGGCCAGATTTCTTCAGGTTTTGTATGGCGTGCTGAATCTTTGGCGATTATTACGGACACTGAAATATTCGGCTCAACACATCGTCGAAGAAGAAAACAGATGCAAAAAGTTCAGACGGAACTTCTTGCATTCGAAGACTTAAAAAAAGGGGACCTTATTGTTCACGTTGAACACGGAATAGGGCAGTATAACGGACTGGTGAATCTGAAACTGAACGGGTCGAGCAATGACTTTCTTTTGATTGTTTATAAAGATGATGACAAACTTTACGTGCCTGTGGATCGCATGAGCATGGTTCAAAAATACATAGGGGTGGATGGTATCGAGCCTGTTCTTGATAAAATGGGCGGCAAATCGTGGGATCGGGTCAAAGCCAGGGTAAAAAAATCGGCAGAGAGAATCGCCGGAGAACTCTTGAAACTTTACGCCGAGCGTAAAATTAAACATGGCCACGCTTTCGGGGAAGTGGATGCTGATTTTTTCGATTTTGAAGCCGGTTTTCCTTATGAAGAGACACAAGACCAGCTGGACGCTATTGAAGATGTTCTCAATGATATGAAATCGTCCGGTCCCATGGACAGGCTGGTATGTGGTGATGTGGGATATGGTAAAACAGAGGTTGCTCTGCGGGCATCGCTCATGGCCGTGAGTGACGGTAAACAGGTTGCCGTACTTGTGCCGACGACGGTGCTTGCAGAGCAGCATTTTTCAACGTTTTCCGACCGTTTCGAACGCTACCCGGTTAATGTTGCATGTTTGAACAGATTTCGGTCTGTGGGGGAGCAGCGTAAGATTATCGGTGATCTTAAATCAGGAAAGATAGATATTGTCATCGGAACGCACCGATTGCTTCAGAAAGATGTGGCATTTAAAGACCTGGGACTTCTCGTGCTTGACGAAGAGCAGCGTTTCGGCGTCAAACATAAGGAAAAGCTGAAAAAAATAAGAAGCACAATGGATGTTCTTGCCTTAACGGCGACTCCAATTCCAAGAACACTCCACATGTCCTTGATGGGGATACGTGACATCAGCGTAATTTCAACTCCACCTGAACATCGCAAATCGATTATCACATATATCTCTAAAATAGATGATGCTGTTATTTCGGAAGCCATAGGCAATGAGTTAAACAGAAACGGCCAAATTTTTTTTGTTCATAACGACATTCACAGCATATGGGCCATGGCAAAGCATTTGCAGGAACTGGTGCCCGGGATCAGGCTTGATGTGGCTCATGGTCGTCTGGATGACGATATGCTGGAGAAGGTAATGCTGGGTTTCATGAACAAAGAGATCGATTTGTTGGTGTGTACCTCTATCATAGAGTCCGGTCTTGATATCTCTTCAGCCAACACAATATTAATCAATCGGGCGGACAGATTCGGTCTGGCTCAGATTTACCAATTGCGGGGTCGTGTGGGGCGGCTTGATGAACAGGCTTACGCCTATCTTTTTATACCCGACGAAAGCACATTGAGTAAAGATGCCAGGAAGCGCCTGAAGGTATTGATGGAGCATAGTGATCTTGGATCCGGCTTTCAAATTGCAATGAGTGATTTGCAAATAAGAGGAGGAGGGACAATTCTGGGAGCTTCCCAGTCCGGTCATATTGCCGCAGTGGGTTATGATATGTTTCTCAAACTCATGGAGAACTCAATGGCAGAGTTGAAAGGGGAAAAGATTCGAGAACGTCTGGAACCGGAAATTAACATTGCTTTGCCTGCTTCAATACCCGAATCATATATACAGGATATCGATCAACGTCTTTCAGCATACCGCCGTCTGACCAAGATAACGGAAGTAGATGAACTTTCTGATTTTAAGATAGAGATGATGGATCGCTTCGGTGCTTTGCCGGTCGAGCTTTCAAATCTACTTTTAAAAATCATGCTCAGGGTGTTGGCTATAAAGGCCGGGGTGAAGCGGCTTGATCTGAGAGGATCACAGCTTTCCCTCTGTTTTTCGGAAGCTCACCAAAAAAATCCTGAACGAATATACTACGATATTATGGTTTCTATAGGCAGGCGCTTCGAGCTCAGCAGGAACCATGTGCTAACTGCTGAACTTTCAAAAAGAAATAGCGCCGGTCTATTATCTCAGACTAAAAATATCTTGAAAGAAATTATACAACATGTTAACAATTAAAAATTTATGTGATTTTGAAATTCAAGCGCACCCTTTTTCCATGATAAAATATTTTAACAGGTTCATGGTTCTAATCGGTTTTTTATCGATCATTTACCCTTTGGCCGGGTGTGCCGATTCTGAATCTAAATCTCGTGATGAATATTTCATCCGAGTCGGTGACAGTGTTATAACCGTTCTTGATTTCAACAGGGCTTTTGAGATTGTTAAAGCCTCTTATTCCTATAGTGCCATGCAGCAATCTGATGCTGTCAAAGAGGCCCGATTGCGGTTTGTTAAACAGATGACCGAAGAGATGATTTTACGGGAAAGGGCCAAAGATATAGGTATCACAATTACTGATGAAGAGGTTAAAGAGGCTGTTGAAGATATAAAACAGGATTATCCGGATAATGTATTCGATCAGATATTACTGGAGTATGCCATGCCTTATCAGTTATGGGAAAAAGGATTGAAGACCCGTTTGCTCATGGAGAAGGTTATTGCCAAAGAGTTGGGTGATCAGATCCAAGTCACTCCCGATGACCTGTCGAAGTATTATGAAGCTCAACACAACAGTGATGAGTTGATATCGGATACAAAAAAGGTGTCAAAAGATGTAAATGAAACCATAATAAGAAGGTTACGCAGAAAAAAGATTGAAGAAGCGTATAAGCCTTGGATAAAAGAACTTCAAAAAAAGTATATTATTGAAATAAATAAAGCACAATGGAAGAAAATCATCGGTTCGTAACGGAATTCAGCATCTCCGAAATTAGAACTCGCTATATAGCGGGATGAACAAAGCCAATTAACTTGTGGGTATTATAATGATGTGCAAACGATTCACATGTTTGGTTTACTGCATAATATGCACTTTTTATTTTTCTGCGTTCGGTTTTTTATTTGCTGCTAAAGCGGAAAGCGCAGAAGTTGTTGACCGGATTGTAGCGGTAGTTAATGATGACATTATTACGCTTTTCGAACTGAACCGGTCGTTTAAACCTTATGAAGAAAAAATTCGAAAACTTGGTTATTCAACCGACAAAGAACATCAAATGCTTTTCAAGGTTCGGGAGGATATGATCAACCGGCTCATCTATCAAAAACTTCAAGATCAGGAGGTAGAACGCTTAAAAATTAAAGTAGATGAACCGGAGATAGATCAAACCATTGAGCGGATTAAAGAAGAGAACTTTTATACGGATGAAGATCTAAGGCTTACATTGGCCAATGAAGGATTAACAATGGAGGAGTATCGCGGAAAGATAAAGGAACAGATACTCAGGACAAGGCTGATCAACCTTAACGTAAGATCCAAGGTTGTAATCACAAAAGAGGACATAACATCTTATTACAAAAACCACCCGGACAAGTATGGAGGAAAGAAAAAATATCGTCTTCAGAACATAATTATAAAAGTTCCACCATTTGCCGATCAAAGGGAGAAGAGTAAGATTAAAGCCGAAATGGATAAGATTTTAGCAGAATTAAACGCCGGGAAATCCTTTAAAAATATGGTCGAGACCTATTCTGAATCATATCCGGGCGCCGGGGGCGGTGATTTGGGTTTATTCGGGCTTGATGATCTTTCTCCACAGTTGCAAAATACCGTCAAAGAGTTGAACGCCGGTGAGTTTACCCCTGTTCTTGATACGGACCAGGGATTCCAGATTTTTTTTGTTAAAGAGATTGTTGAAACTTCAGGAAGGCCTCTGGAAGAGGTATCACCCGAGATTGAAAAAATACTTTATAATGAAATTGTTGAAAAAAAATTTCAGTCATGGCTTGAAGAGTTGCGCAATCAGTCTGCTATAAAAATTATCAAATAGGTTCATATTATCAAATGCAAGGTGACCATACTAGAATACTGATCGACAGCATCAAGAGATTGCTGAGACGGAATGCTTTAAGCCATCTTAGTAAGATAGTTAACAAGACACATGCGGCAGATTTGTCTCAGGTCTTCCGTTCTTTGTCGATTTCCGACCAGCACAAGCTCTTTGAAATGATAAAGGAGACTGAGCAAAAGGGTGTACTCTTCAGTGAACTTGATGAAGATACCTTTCTTGCGCTTGATAAAGTCATCGAACTTGACGATATGGTTGAAATTTTTGAACAAATGCCCACTGATGATGTGGCCGACCTGTTAGGAAGACTGCCCAAGGAACGGTCTGATGCCATTATAGAAAGGATGAAAAAAGAGAGTTCCGAAGAGGTTGAAGGTCTGCTTCACTATGGAGATGATACCGCCGGCGGGATCATGGTTCCTGATTTTATTGCCTTGCGAGGAAATACCACCGCCGGGGAAGCCATCAAATCGTTTCAAAAAGAATATCTGGATGTGGAGATGCCGTTTTATCTTTATGTGGTTGATGAAAACGGTAAATTGATCGGTGTCAGTTCGTTGAGGCAGCTGGTGCTGGTTCCGCCGGCCACGCCCCTTAAGGATTTCATGACAACGGATGTTTTTGCGGTAAAAACGGATACTGACCAGGAAGAGGTGGCCAGAATAGTAGCCCGTTACGATATTCTGGCGGTACCGGTCGTGGATGATACCAACAGATTGGTTGGTATTGTTACCGTGGATGATATTATCGATATCATCAGAGAAGAAGCTACAGAAGATATTTTAAAAATGGCGGGTGTGGGCGGCGAAGAGTTTATCGAAACACAGTCTATTTTTAGGAGCACAAGGATTCGCCTGCCGTGGTTATCTGCAAGCTGTATCGGCGGCATCGTTGCATTTGTTATTATAGGACATTATGAAGAAAGTTTAAGCAAGTTTGCATATCTTGCAGCCTTTATTCCGGTCATCATGGGCATGGGCGGTAATATCGGCACCCAGACTTCCACCATTGTGGTACGAGGTCTTGCAACCGGACGTCTTAACATTAGAGATCTATGGTCCGTCGTCTTCAAGGAGTTTGCCGTCGGTTCTATACTGGGCATGATTTATGGACTTCTGGTTGGTTCCGTGGCCCAGCTTAGATACAGTACGTTTCAAGTTGCCATATCCGTCGGGCTTGCCGTGATCAGCTCCATGTCTATTGCCGCCCTGGTAGGTTCTTTGGTGCCCATGGGATTCGCAAAGATAAATATAGATCCTGCAATAGCTTCGGGCCCATTTGTAACCACAGCCATAGATATTATAAGTGTTGCTTTCTATTTTATCATTGCCACAACGCTTCTTGGTATATGAAAAGATGTCAAGCTTTTCAACGCCTGCCATCATACTTCGCCGGATCGATTTTGGAGATTATGATCTAATTATTACGATTTTTAGTTTAAACAAAGGTAAAATTTCAGTAATTGCAAAGTCCGCCAAAAAGAGTAAAAGACGATTTGCAGGAATACTGGAACTCTTCTCGATATTGGACGTTGTATGCACTATAGGCCGGGGCAAAGGGCTGCCTATTCTTCAGGAAGCGACATTAACGCATGCTTTTCCCAACATCAGATCCAAGATAATAAAAACAGCTTATGCCAGCTATTGGGCTGAATTGATCAATCAATGGATGGAAGAAGGTCAAAAACAGGTCCAGCTTTTCAACCTGTTCCGGTATGTTCTGCAAGAACTTGATATAGACCATACCTCCGAAGCGGCGCTTTCTATCCTGTTTCAGATAAGATTTATGACAATCGCCGGCCTGGATCCAGATTTGAACCAGTGTATCATCTGCCGGGCTGAGCTGGAGAAGATGAAAAAAACCAGGATTAAATTTGATCTTTCAAGGGGAGGAATTATATGTGATGGGTGTGCGTCCGGGGTCTTAGACAAGATATTTCTTTCAAAGGGGACCATTAAACATTTGTTATGGATCCAAAGGGGAGATCTGGCAAGGGCCGGCCGAATCAAATTTGCTCCTCGGTCATTATCGGAAAGTCTAAAGTTTCTAGAGGCATTTGTGCCGTATCATTTGGGGAAAGAACCCCGGAGCCTGAAATTTTTACGTCAGATAAGGGAATGATCGAAAATCAGATGACAGGGGGCAGAAGTCAGAGAACACAAGTCAGAGGGTGGAAATTGAAAGACAGATTAAAAATGCAACACCTATCCCGCAACACGAAACAGGCAACACACACCTTTAAAAATTTTATTGAATCGCATCAAATCGAAGCTTCGGCTCCTTGCAGGATCGACATGGGCGGGACCCTGGATATCAGCACGTTTTATTATCCGCTCAGGCATCTCTTCCCATGCACCGTTAACATGGCGATTGATTTGAGAACACGGATACGAATGCTTCCCTATGACAAAGGCATGATAAAAATATCTTCAAAAGGGTTTACCAGTGCAACATATCCTATCGATGAATTTCCCTTTGACCATCCCCTGGGCCTGATGTTTGCAATTGCCGCTTATTTCAGGGCTGAAGGTGTGCATATTGATGTCAACTCTTCATCACCGCCACGCAGCGCGTTAGGGGGATCATCCGCAGCGGCAGTTGCGCTTGTGGGGGCCTTTTCATATATTTTTGGGCAAATGGGCGTAAAACCGCTTTCCAGGTGTCAGATTGCCCTGCTTGCCCAGGCCTTGGAAGCAAGCGTTGCCGGTGTTCCGTGCGGACTCCAGGATCAGCTTGCATCTGTATATGGCGGTGTTACCGCATGGACTTGGCAAGGCGGCGTGGGAAAGCCGTATTTTAGGAAAAAGGTCATTGTGAGGAAAAAATTTTTTAATGATCTTAAACGTCACCTGTTGTTGGCCTATTGCGGTGTGCCACACGAGTCAAAAGATATTAACAAAAAGTGGGTTCGTCAGTTTCTTTCAGGAAAAAATCGTGAACTTTGGGCTGAAATTGTCGTCTGCACACAAAAATTTGCTGAAGCGTTATATGCACTAGATTTTAAAACTGCTTCGCTCTTGATGAACCGGGAAGTGGTCATCAGAAGAAAGATGACCCCAGAGGTCTTTGATGATATTGGAGAAGAACTCGTAGCTTCTGCCTTGAAAAACAACTGTGGTGCTCGATTCACGGGTTCCGGGGGCGGCGGCTGTATTTGGGCACTGGGTGAAATCGAAGATATTGACAATTTAAAGGGGATATGGGAAAAAATTCTTTCAAACAGAACGGACGCCCGTCTGCTGGGTGTGACACTAGATTCGGAAGGATTGTTGTGCAACATTTGTAAATAACAACGAGTTAATGAGGGGAAAGAAATGAATTTTCAGGATGTTATTATGTCGTTAGAGAAGTTCTGGGCTCAAAAGGGCTGTGTTGTGGCCCAACCTTATGATATTGAAGTGGGTGCCGGAACATTTCATCCCGCCACTCTGCTGAGGGCACTTGGCCCTGAGCCATGGAATGTCGCTTATGTCCAGCCTTCCCGGCGGCCCACAGACGGTCGCTACGGTGAGAACCCGAATCGTTTGCAGCATTACTATCAATATCAGGTAATACTGAAACCTTCTCCTTATGACGTGCAGCAGCAGTATTTGAACAGCCTTAAAGTGCTTGGGGTCGATCCCCTTGAACATGATATAAGGTTTGTGGAAGACGATTGGGAATCTCCTACCCTTGGTGCATCCGGTCTTGGATGGGAAGTTTGGCTGGACGGTATGGAAATCACCCAGTTCACCTATTTTCAGCTGTGCGGAAGTGTTGAATTGTTTCCCATATCCGTAGAACTCACATACGGACTTGAACGGATTGCTATGTATCTGCAAAAAGTGGATAGTGTGTTCGATCTGAAATGGACCGATACGGTTACATATGGCGATGTACATCATCAACAGGAAGTTGAACAGTCTACTTACAATTTTGAAAAAGCGAATGTAAACATGCTTCTAGAGTTTTTCAATCAGTATGAAGCCGAAGCCACCCGGATGATTAGAGAAGAATTAGTGCTTCCGGCCTATGAATACTGCCTGAAATGTTCACATACGTTTAACCTTCTCGATGCTCGAGGTGCCATCAGTGTTGTCGAAAGGACCGGTTATATCGGTCGGATACGAAATCTTGCCAGAGCATGTGCAGAAGGATATCTGAAGCAGAGAGAAGCCATGGGGTATCCCCTGTTGAAAAAATAAACGTAAAGAATCCGGGCGCAAAGAATTAGGATTAGAAAATAGAAAATAGGAAATAGGAATTAGGAATTAGAAAATTGATGACCGCAAATGGATGCAAATGAACATAAGTTTTGTTATTTTAATTTGTGTTTATTCGTGTTCATCCGTGGTTTCCTTTATCCTCTTTTCTCTTTCCTGTTTTTGTATTAAAGGTTTTGGATTTCGGTGATTGGAATTTGTGAAATTAGACATAAGACAGAGGTGATTATGAAAAGTTTATTGCTTGAGATAGGGACGGAGGAAATTCCGGCGGGGTATATTGAACCGGCGCTTCAAACTTTGTCGGCGACACTTTTACAGAAAATGAACGATTTTCGCATTGAGTATTCAAGTTCCAAAGTTTTTGGTACGCCAAGGCGACTATCGGTTGAAGTTCACAATGTATCAGCTAAACAGAAATCCATAACCTCCGAAGTTATGGGGCCTCCGGAAAAAGTCGGTTTTGATAAAAACGGCACCCCAACAACGGCTGCGATAAAATTTGCCGAGAAGGTTGGAGTATCCGTGAACAATTTAACGGTAAAAGAAACAGACAAAGGCCGTTATGTATGTGCCCGGGTTGCAGAGCGAGGACTGGCAACGCGGACGCTTCTTAAAACCATACTGCCGGAAGTGATTCTGACAACGCCGTTTCCAAAAACCATGAAATGGGCGGAATTAAATATCACCTTTGCACGGCCAATCCATTATATCGTAGCCCTTTTGGGGAATCAAATTGTTCCATTTGAAGTGGGAAATATAAAGAGCGGGAGATATACTTATGGTCACTATTTTATGAATCCCAAGAAAATAAAAATTTCCTCGCCCGAAAATTATGTTAAAACCCTGAAAAACGCCCAAGTGTATATCGATTTTGAAGAACGACGAAAGCTTGTTGAAAATGAGATTAACAAAGCTGCCAAAGAGGTCGGCGGCAAGGTATTTCCGGATGAAGAGTTAATTGATATTAATAAGAACCTGATTGAATATCCCATTGCCACGGCAGGAAAGTTTGATGAAGAGTTTCTGGAAATACCCGGAGAAATCCTGATAACCGCAATGCGCCAGCATCAAAAATATTTTGCCGTGGTGGATGACAACGGTAACCTCATGCCCAGCTTTATTGCTGTTAACAACACCCGTACAAAGGATATGAAGCTTGTCGCTACCGGACATGAAAGAGTTTTGAGAGCCCGTCTTGCCGATGCTCAATTCTTTTTCAAAAGCGATGTTGAAGAATCCATGGATAATTGGGTCGAGAAGCTTAAGGGGGTTCTGTTCCAGGCCAAACTGGGAAGCATGTATGAAAAGGTTCAACGGATTCAAAAAATTGCGGCATATCTGGCTGATGCCAGCGGGCAGAAACCGAATGTAAGAAAACAGGTGATCAGGGCTGCATGGTTGTGCAAGGCCGACCTGGAAAGCCAGGTTGTTTACGAATTTCCGAATTTACAGGGTGTTATGGGAAGAATATATGCCTTAATCAAGAAAGAATCCAAAGCCGTAGCGGCTGCGATCGAAGAACATTACCGGCCGACCTATTCCGGCGGACCTCTCCCGGAAACCATCATCGGCGGGCTGCTCGGTATTGCCGACAAAGTCGATTCAATTTGCGGATTTTTTTCCGTAGGACTTACTCCCACCGGGGCTTCAGACCCGTATGCGCTTCGGCGACAGGGCATCGGTTTAATCCAAATCATGATCGATAAAAACTTTTCATTTTCTTTGACGGAGATGATCGAGAAGAGTCTAAAACTCTACGGTGTAAAGGGTGTCGGGAAAATTCGGGAAGTCGCCGATCCGATAAAAACATTTATACAAAACCGTATGACACATTTACTGATGGAGGAAGGGTTCTCAAAAGACGTCATACAGGCCGTTGTGAGTGTATCGGCGGACAATGTTCCGGATGTCTGGAACAGGGCTAAGGCACTTCAAAATCTAAAAACCGCCCCCGATTTTGAACCTTTGGCTGTTGCATTCAAGCGTGTCGTCAATATCATAAAAAAGGTGAAGGATGTTAAAGCAAAACCGATCATGGAAAACCTGTTTGAACATGAGTCTGAATCCGCCCTTTATTCGGCATATCAAGTGGTCAAAGATAACGTATCTGTCAATCTAAAAAAGGGAGATCCGGGACAGGCACTGCACGAGATCGCTTCTCTTCGCGGGCCGGTGGATGCTTTTTTTGATGGTGTTTTAGTCATGGCAAAGGAAACAAAAATACGCAGCAACAGACTCAGCTTGCTCAAGCACATAGCAGATCTGTTTGAAACCATAGCAGATTTTTCGAAAATATCGACATAGTTCCTTAAATAGGATGATTCTGAAAGATATATTTTTTCGGAAATCGTAATCGATTTTTCAATGACTTAAAATGGAACGATTTGAATTTTTAAAAAAAGATTATGTTCAAGGGTTTCCGGCCGACTGCGGGTTTGAAGTCGAGAGGGTGGATTACGGGATATTTGAATCCCGTTTAAAAATTTGTTCGGTCCACCGGCAGCAAGACGGGTTTGTGCATGCGGGCGTCATTGCGACCATGGCGGATCATACGGCCGGTTACGCTGCGTTTACTACGGTTTCAGAAAATTATCGAATCCTGACTATTGAATTCAAAATTAATTACTTTAAACCTGCGGTTGGAGAATTGATGGTCTGCCGTTCAAAGGTCATCAATAATGGCAGAAAAATCAAGGTATCGGAATCTGAAGTTTTTTCTGTATCTCAAGGCCGAGAAAAACTCATATCAAAAGCCATGGTCACGCTAATTGCGGTGCCGGCTGAAAATTTGGCTTAAAACATTCTGCTCTTTGCATATGCCAGGCTTACGATTTTACATGCTCGAGCAAAACCTTCTTTTTAAGTGCGGCTTCGGCCGTCTTTTCAAACTGTTCGGTGACATCTGACACAAATAGCCGGAACGCTCCTTTTTTGCCCAGTAAATTGTCAACGGCAGGATGCGTGTCCAAAAACTCCTTAACATTTTCTGCGAGAGCAATGGAAGAGTCGATGACGGTTACCTTTTTACCGATTTTTCTTTGAATTTTATCCAGTAAAAGTGGATAATGGGTGCAACCCAGAATAAGCGTGTCTATCTGCCTTGTTTTCAGAGGATGAAGATATTTTTTAATTATCATCACCGTTTCGGGCTTTTTCAGCCATCCCTCTTCTACCAAAGGAACCAGAAGTGGACAGGCAACGGAATAAACCTTTGCCTTGGGTTTCATTGCCCTGATTTTTTCTTCGTAAATGCCGCTTTTTACTGTTGCCCGCGTTCCGATAATCCCAATAGTTAGATTCCTGGAATTTTTAATGGCTTTTGCCGATGCCGGAGATATAACTTCGAATATAGGAGTATCAAAGTTTTCAGCCACACGATCAGAAGCCACACTTGAAGCAGTATTACAGGCCATTACAATAACTTTTGCACCCTGCTTTAAAAGGAACTCGGTATTTTCGAGAGCATACCCGATCACGGTTTCGGGGCTCTTGCTTCCGTATGGCGTACGAGCGGTATCTCCAAAATAAATAATATCATAGTCGGGGAGTTGCTTCATCAATGACCGAACAACGGTAAGACCCCCTATTCCCGAGTCGAATACTCCAATCATTTATTGTCCTTTCCATGACTATCAAACGAGTGTAAATCAAGACTGTTGTTTGCTAAGATTGCCATGCTATTTGGTGTCAGGTGTCAGGTTTCAGGTGTCAGTGCCTCTGTTCATCATTCCTGACACCTGACACCTGACACCTAAAAAAAGCTTCGGAGTCACGGTTTATCAATATGCAAGGATAAGCGTTTACCAACGGTCTTAATTTACATCCCCCATCAAAGCAAGTCGCTGTTTTTAGGGGTGATCATTTGCCTTTTTTTTGATAGGCTTGTATTTGTTTACTTTCAATGGCAAACTATCCATGACAACCATATAAAATCAAGGTGCATCAATGAATTCACAAAATCATACTTCGGCCATGAGCCAGAAGATTTTTAAACTGGGACTTTCGGTGGAGACGGTTTCAGTATATCTGATGTGCTGCAGCCTTGCAGACACTGACGCGACGATCTCGACCCAGAAACTTTCTGAAATATGGAACAGTACCCGAACCTCATTACTCGAAGGTTTGAAAGATCTTGAAACAAAAAATATTCTCCGCAGGATAATTTCTGACCGGGCAGGGTACACTGTTTACAAACTATCAGATGTAAAGGATTGGCAGATGTGAAGAACTGGCTTTTATAGACTGGTTGCACGTTCTTTGCGTACGCATTCTTTGACAACACTGTCAGGTAAATCCGTTCGAATGCCCGGACAAAGGGCAGCCATGATGTGCCAGTTGTTTATATCCACCAGTACGCTTTTTATAAATGGCCAGTCTTTGCACATGCGGGGTTTGACCGGATGAATTGTGCATAGTCCGTCCCAGAATATGCAATACCCATTTCCGCCCTGTGCCAAAACCGGTTTCCCCCCCGACATTTGGCAGTATTTATTGACAAAATTTTCAGAATCGATATGAAGATAATCCACGATGGCTTTAATTTCTTTCTCGGTTACGAATGTACCTCCATATCCCTTGCAACATTCACCACATTTCTGGCATTTGAAAATATCGCACGGTGTTACATCCTTATACGGCATGCCGGGTTTCCATCGCCTTTTTCAGGGTAATCTGATCTACATATTTTAAATCGCCTCCAATGGGAACACCGGATGCGATTCGCGTCACTTTGATCGGGTAATTCTCTATACGATCTGCAATATAGGCGGCAGTGGCTTCGCCTTCCAAATTTGTACTTGTTGCAAGAATAACCTCTTTGATCCCCCCGTTGGCTATCCTTGAGGTAAGTTCTTTGATTCTGATGTTATCGGGTCCGATGCCGTCCATGGGAGACAGAGCACCCTCAAGGACGTGGTACAGCCCGGTAAAAGCTCCTGATTTTTCAATGGCTACCATATCAGCAGGCTGCTCTACCACACATAAAATTGAGGAAGTTCTTGTAGGGTCACTACAGATATTACAGATATCGGTGTCGCTGAGCCCAAAACAGATAGAACATAATCTTATGGTATCTTTCGCCTCAACAATACGGTCCGAAAGCTGTTCCGCCTCTTTACGCGGTGCGCGGAGTATATGCATAGCAAGCCTCTCGGCGGTCTTTTCTCCTATTCCCGGAAGCTTGGAAAGGCTTTTAATTAATTTCAGGATAGATGGTGGATAGTGGCTCATCGGTGAACACCATTAAACTTATTGAAATAAATAGAAAAATTACATATCATATTTTTAAAATTTGGTTTATTTAAAACATTGAAGTGATCTAAAATGCCTACATCAATCCCGGTATATTGAGACCGCCGGTGAGTTTGCTCATTTCTTGAGTAGCCATTTCCTGTGATTTTATTAATGCATCATTTACGGCTGCAAGTATGAGATCCTGAAGCATTTCCACATCATCAGGATCAACGACTTCCTTTTCTATTTGAATGGATAATATCTGTTGCCGACCGTTGGCCGCAACTTTTACCATACCCCCACCGGAACTTGTTTCAACCGTTTTATCCGCCATTTCTTCCTGCAGTTTTAACATTTTGGATTGAAGTTGCTGGGCCTGTTTCATCATTTTTCCCATGCCTTTCATTTAAACACCTCCTATAAAATCTTAACGTCAACAACGTTGCCGTTGAAAATATCTATGGCATCTGTAACAAGAGGGTGGCAGAGTGCCTCCTGTTTTAAACGTTCTGCGTTGTTTTTTTTATTCTGATCTTCAAGGTTTTGTATTTTTTTAGCGGTTATAATAACTTCCATGTCCTTGCCGAAAAAATCGCTGCACACTTTTTTTATAATAGTACTGTTTTTATTTCGCCGGACCATATTTATGTTAAAATCATTTCCGTTTACTTCGATTTCCAGACGGTGACCGGACAGGCTTTTTATAGAAGAGTTTTTCAAATTTGCAGCCAGAGAAGGATATTCTTCTGAAAAAATTAATAGGAGTCTTTCCCAGGCCCTGTCAATAGTTTCATTGGGAGCAGGAGGTGCTGAAGTAAAATGAGCTATGGATTCTGCGGTGCCCGATACCGCACCCGACGTTTCTATGGGGCCCTCCCGGGTATTCTTTAGCACAGGCTTGCTTTCGATTTCACGAAAATCCGTCCGAGTTTCATAAATGTCTTTTCTCAGATTATCAAGCTTTTCTATGAGAATATCAATGGGCAAGGCCGGTTTCATTTGAAACATCCGGATAAAAACCATTTCAATGGCCAGCCTGGGTTGTGTTGAATTTGATATTAATATTTCTTGTTTAAAGAGCAGGTCCAATATCTGGTTCAAAAAAATTCTTGAAACTTCTTTCACCTGGTCACACATCAAGTCTATTTCATGTGACGGGACATCCAAAAGCCTGTCGATTTTTTCGACCGTCTTGACGAGCAATAAATTCCTAAAGTGTTCGATCAGGTCCGCATACAGCTTTTTCATATCATGGCCGGCGCTGTATATCGCATCCAAAATATCCAGAACTTTCGGGAGTTGTCCGCCTAATATGGCTGCGGACAGATTAAAAATAACCTCTCTGTCGATAACGCCCAATATGTTCAGAATCTGTTGATGGGTAATCTCCCCTTGGGTGCAAGATATTACATGATCGAGAAGGCTCAATCCGTCTCTCATGCTTCCGCCGGCTTCACGGGCAATTATCCCCAAACTCTCAACGGCTATTTCAACACCTTCTTTGGAACACAGCGTTGCCATATGCTTGGAAATCGACTCAACATCTATCCGTCTGAAATCATGCCGCTGGCATCTGGAAAGGATGGTTATAGGAATCTTACGAGGTTCCGTAGTGGCAAAAATAAACATTACATGGGGCGGGGGTTCTTCCAGAGTCTTTAAGAGCGCATTAAAAGCGGCTATGCTGAGCATGTGAACTTCATCTATAATATATATTTTGTAAAGGCTGTGAGCGGGCATGTACTTGACGTTTTCGCGCAATTCCCTGATCTGATCAACACTGTTGTTTGAGGCGCCGTCAATTTCAAACACATCCACGGCACTTCCCGCAGTAATCTCTTTGCATGATCTGCATTCATTGCATGGAACCGGCAGCGGGCCGTCCTTACAGTTCATCGCCTTTGCCAATATGCGGGCAACCGTTGTTTTTCCGGTGCCTCTGGGTCCTGAAAACAGGATTGCATGAGCCACGCGACCCGACGAAATCGCATTGGTTAAGGTTCGTGTCACATGGTCCTGTTTTATAACTTGATCAAAAGTTTGGGGGCGATATTTACGTGCAAGTACAAGATAGGACATAAAGAAAGCTTCCTAATCTGAACAACTGATATTTTTTGGCGGAGAGAGAGGGATTCGAACCCTCGGTGCCGCTTTTGACAGCACACACGATTTCCAGTCGTGCTCCTTCGGCCAGCTCGGACATCTCTCCGAAAATCTTGGGGCAAGCGCCATTTTTTTTAAATACCATGGTATGGCGGAGAGGGTGGGATTCGAACCCACGATCCCGTTTTTGACAGGATACCGCTTTTCGAGAGCGGGGCCTTAAGCCGCTCGGCCACCTCTCCGATATCTCAATCGTTACCAAAGAGATTAAATCAATATAATTTTTTAATAGACCCTGTCAATAACCTTGTTTCATTTGAAGCCGATTCGATCCACACTTTTTGCAGATCAATTATTTTTATCACTTGATTAAGATTATTCTTTATAGTATCAGAACCTCGCATTTAAAAATTAATAAAGAATCCTGGCCCACAGGACCAGGTTTTCAAGATCAAAATAAAAAGGAACCTGTAAACATGGCAGAAATAATTCCCTTCAGGGGAATCCTCTATAATCCTATCAAGATAGACAATATGGCAACTGTCGTAGCGCCTCCGTTTGATATTATTTCAGAGCGGGAACAGCTTGAATATCATGAAAAAGATCCCCATAACATTATCCGGTTGACACTTGGCAAGACTTACAAAGACGACACAACTACAAATAACCGATATACAAGAGCAGCAGACTGTTTTAATAAGTGGCTTTCAGATCATATCATGGAGCGTGACAAAACACCGGCATTTTATTTTACTGCAATGAAATTTCCCTTTGAAAACAGGATGGTTACTCGTTACGGCCTGATTGCTCTGGTGGGGCTTGAGCCTTTTGAAAAAGGTGTTGTTCTTCCCCATGAGAAGACCTTCCCCAACGTGAAATCCGAAAGGCTTGAGCTGATGAAAGCCTGTCATGCCAATTTCAGTCCGATATTTTCTCTGTATTCCGATAATAAAAACCGTATTCTCGATAAATTAAAAAATGCCGTTTTTAATAAAGCAGCCGATAATGCGTTTACCGACAACAACGGACAAAATCACTTTCTGTGGCGCATAACCGATACGGCTGTCCATCAGTATGTTTCTGAATCCTTCAAAGACAAACTTATTTTCATTGCTGACGGACATCATCGTTATGAAACAGCACTCAACTACCGAGACTGGGTGTCGGCCAACCATCCTGATTTCAACGGTAATCATCCGGCAAACTATGTAATGATGTATCTTTGCAGTATGGAAGATCCGGGACTTATTATTCTCCCGGCACACCGTATGCTGAATCAAGTTCCGGCTGCTGCAAGAGCAACGCTTATCAAAAAGGCAGGAGCTTATTTTGATATCATAACCATTCCTTACAAAAACGGTCAGCAGGAAGAAGCAAGAGCCCAATTTATGTCGATTCTTTCATCATATAATTCAAAAAATTGTATAGGGGTCTTTATGAAAGATCGAAGGGAGCTTAATCTTCTGACATTAAAGCCCGGGGTTATGGATCGGATGTTCATGGATGAATTGCCGGAAGTGATAAGAAATATTGATGTAACGGTATTATCCCGGCTTATTTTCATGGAGATTTTTGGTTTTGATCAGTTTCGACACGATAATGAAAAGCTGATTGCCTATTCAAGCACTGCAAAGGATGCGATCGATGCGGTGGATACGGGCAAGCACGATATCGCCTTTATTATGAATCCCACGAAAATTCAGCAGGTTCGTAAAATTGCCGAAGCCGGCCTTGTTATGCCGCGAAAAGCGACCTATTTTTTCCCTAAGGTAATAACCGGGCAGGTGTTAAACAAACTAGATTGATGTATGGGCAAGCAACATGTACAGGGGGGGAAGGTCATAAGCTCTATGTTGTTTTGTAAACATTCACAAGTTACATTTATGCCATACAGGGTTGTTTTGAAAGATGAACGTTCAACATCGAACATTCAACGTTGAACGTCGAATAATGATATCGCTTCGCTCTCCAAAATAATTTCATTTGTTTTTAAAAATCCGACGTCAAACCTTGAATGACTATTTCTTTTTCTTTTCAGCCGTATTGGTCTTTTTATTCACCATTCGATGTTGGACGTTCGATGTTCATCTTTTTCAGTAAAACTTCCACAGTCCTTCCGGTGTAAAAAATAACTTAGCACTTATGGGGATTATGGCATAAACATCTCCTGAACCTCGCCGGAATATATCCCGTTCTCACGGTAAATTATGAGCGGAGGACCGATGGTTATTCCATGACGATCTCCTTTTTTTCCTTCCACAAGAATCAGCTTTGCGTTTACCTGACGGGAGGAATGGATCATTCGAATATATTTGGGTTCTATCCCGGCTGACCGCATTTGTATGATAATGTCAGCCATTCGCTCCGCCGCGTAAATAATGACAAGCCGTCCGGATGTCCGTAGCATGCGACGGGCGGTTTCAACCACATCGAAAAGGGTTGCCTTTAATTCGTGTTTTGCAACGGCACGCTGCTGATCCGGGTTTAACCTTCCGGATTGCACTTTCCTGTACGGAGGGTTCGTCACCACCAGGTCCACCGGTCCGGAGGTCATCTCCTGTTTCAGTCTTTTTAGGTCCTCGCAATAAATGGTAATACGATCTTCCATATGGTTTTCCGCTACATTGAGCATTGCAATATCGGCAAGTTCCGTTTGCACCTCAACCCCATAAACTTTTATTTTCGGATAACGATAAGTCAATATCAGTGGAATGATGCCACAGCCGGTTCCCAGATCAAGGACCGTATGGTCCGGGTTCGGCCTGGCATGTCGGGCCAGTAAAACGGCATCCAGGGAAAAACGATAGCCTGACCCATGTTGCTTTATCCGGATACTGCCATTGAACAGAGAATCGGTGGTCAAAGATTCCATTGTTATATGGGGCCGATCTTGAATTTTATTTCTTTCACCAGCTCTTTTCCCAAGGCATGGTTGATTTGTTTTATAATATCAGTTTTAAGGAACTGAAGCTGGTGCATCCATGTGGAACTGGTAACATTCACCAGAAGGAGTTTCCCTTTGAAGGCCGCCGGACGGGCATTTTTGGCGATGCCATTTCCGACTGCCCTGTCCCAACAGCCCCAAACTTGTGCCAGGTTTTCATCAAAATCATCTCGGCAGGTCTTCAAGACGTTGCCTATTATATTTCCTATGTGTTCAAATTCTTCGACGTTTTTTCTTTTTTTCATAAAAAAATACTATAAATGGATCGGTTTTATTGTCAAGAAACAATTAACCTTTGCTTTTTGCTTGACTTGAAAGCGTGGGTATCTTAAATAATAAGAAGATTGAATTGTTAAACAAAAACGACTTTCGTAAAAAGGTCGCTTTTCCGAGATTTTCAAGCTCATTAAAACTAAATTTACAGGAATATATGCTATGAATTGGGATTGGGATAAACTTAAGGCGAAGCAGGAGCATAAAGAAGGAGGGGGGGGATTCGTCCCTCCGGATATAAATAAAGTTATGGACAAATTTAAAAAGTTCAAACTGCCGGGCGGTCCTCTTATCCTCCTTATTTTTATTTTGTTATTTTTCAGCACATCCACATTTTATACGGTGGCCATTGATGAAGTGGGGGTGGTTCAGCGCTTTGGAAAATTCGTTCGAACCACTCAGCCCGGCCTTAATTTCAAATTTCCTTCAGGGATTGAAAAGGTGACCAAGGTTAAGGTCCGCCGGGTCTACAAAGAGGAATTCGGTTTTCGTACCGTGCGGAGTGATGCCCCGACACGAGTGATCGTCGGCAGTGAGAATAAAAACGTTGCCATTATGTTGACCGGAGATTTGAATGTGGCCCTTGTGCCCTGGATCGTCCAGTACCGCATAAAGGATCCGTACCAATATTTGTTTAAAGTCCATGATGTCAAAAGACTGTTCAATGATATGTCCGAGGCGGCCATGCGCCTGGTGGTTGGTGACAGGAGCATCAATGAAGTCATCAGTAAGCGAGAAGAAATTGCGGTTGAAGCCAGAAACGTCTTGCAGACGGAGTTGGATAGAGCAGAATCCGGAATCCATATCGTAACCATCGAAATGAAGAAAACCAATGTTCCCGAACCGGTGCAGCCGTCATTTAATGAAGTGAACCAGGCAACTCAGGAAAAGGAAAGAATAATTTATCAGGCCAAAGAGGATTATAACAAGGCCATTCCCGCAGCCAAGGGCGAAGCCGAAAGGACCATAAAAGCCGCTGAAGGGTATGCTATGGATCGGGTCAATCGGGCCAAGGGTGACGCCTCAAGATTTAAGGCGCTTTATGCCGAATATGCCAAGGCCAAGGACGTGACCAAACGCAGGCTGTATCTGGAATCTATAAAAGATCTTCTTCCTAAACTCGGAGAAAAATATATTGTTGACGCAGATCAAAAAAATCTTTTACCCTTACTTAATCTTGGAAAACAAAACGGTGCAAAGAGATGAAATCCAAAGCTATTATTTTAGTCGTTGCGGTTGTTGTCATTCTCGTCGGTTTTGCATCCGCATATATTGTGGATGAAACCGAACAAGTGGTGGTCACTCAGTTTGGTAAAGTTGTCGGCAACACCAAGGTGGAACCCGGTCTTTACTTCAAGGTCCCTTTTATCCAGCACGCCACTTATTTTCCCAAAAATCTTTTGCAATGGGACGGTGACCCCGGCCAGATTCCCACACTGGGTAAAACCTATATTTGGGTTGACACCTTTGCCAGATGGAGGATCGTGGATTCCAGAGCATTTTTTGAAACGGTCAACAACGTCACCAGTGCCCGGGCAAGACTGGATGATATCATCGACCCTGCGGTTCGAAATTTGATAACCCAAAACAAGCTGATTGAAGCCGTTCGAAAGTCGAATCGGGAGCTGGATACCTATGCAACCGGACTTGAAGATGTAAAAGAAAGAGCCACCTACAAGATTCAAACCGGCAGGGAAGAAATGACCAACATGATACTGAAACAGGCCCAGCCCAAACTAGAAAAATTCGGGATTGGGATTGTCGATGTGAAGATAAAACGGATCAATTATGTGCAACAAGTCAGGGACTCCGTATATAGCCGCATGATTGCAGAGCGGAAACAGATCGCAGAAAAATTCAGATCTGAGGGCAAAGGTGAAGCCCAAAAGATATTGGGTGAAAAAGAAAGAGATTTGAAGAGAATTACTTCCGAGGCTTACAGAGAAGCCCAGATAATTAAAGGTAAGGCCGATGCCGAATCAACAAAATTATATGCGGAAGCCTTTGGCGTGGATGCAGAATTTTATTCATTTACGAAAACACTTGAAATATACAATGAGGCCCTTGATAAGGAGAGCGCGCTGTTGCTTTCAACCGACTCGGAGTTGTTTAAGTATTTAAAAAGATATTCTGATAAACCGTAAAATAAAAAAAAGCACCAAGATCTTTAAACAGCTGCTCATTTTTGTCTGAGTATGTCAATTGGTGCTTTTTACATATACATAAAAACAGTGCAGGGGGTAAATTTTACTTACCCTTTTTTCTCTGATGGCGTGTACGGGCCAACAGCTTTCTGTGCTTATGCTTTCTCATTTTTTTTCTTCGTTTTTTAACAACACTACCCAACAGATCACCTCCAATCATTATTTTGATTTAAAATTGAATCTGAATCCTTACATAATATATAATTATATGTCTACATTTATTTTACTCGAGATCGGATTCCATGGAGAAACTTGAAAAATTCACCGCTGAGCAGATCAGAACCGTTGACAGTTGCGTGGCAATGGCTGAAGAACTTGTCAGCAACTTCTATAAGATGTCTGCCAGTCAATGGTCCGCATCTTGCAAATACGATATCCAAACAATGGCTGATCTTTGCCCCGAAGAGACAATTTTTGGCCCTTTTGCGCAAATCATCCGATATCAGGGACAGCGCAAAGATTCCTCACTGGGATCTTCAACCTATGATTTTTATAAAATATGTCTTCAGGACCACACCATCCTCGAAGCTTTGGGGAAAGTGCCCGGCATGCAACTTTACCCTTTTGTTCTTTACATTGTGTTGCATGAATTAGTCCATATTATAAGATTCAGCAAATTCCTCCAGAACTTCGATGCCTCACATGAAGAAATCACGGCGGAAGAGATACGAGTTCATGAAATAACCCGTCAAATTTTAAGTAACATCCAAATTCCCGGACTTGAAACAGTACTAAAATTTTATGACAACTGGCGAATCCCTTTTGATGATTTGCGAAATTTATAATAAGAAAATTACCGGTCACACCTTGACAATATAAAATCATTGAATATATTAGGTCAGATTTAGTTCATATAAAAAAATGTGAGGTTTTTTTAAACTATTTTTTGAAGCAGGAGGATTTTTAAAATGCCCATCTATGAATATGAATGTTCAAAGTGCGGCAGAATTGATGAAGCGATCCAGAAATTTTCCGACAAACCGCTTACAAAATGCAAATTCTGTTCAGGAAAACTACATAAGCTCATTTCCCACAGCAGTTTCCATTTGAAAGGAACCGGATGGTATGTAACCGACTATGCAAACGCGTCCCGGAATTCTGCTACATCCCCCGCTAAGGAAGGGAGTGAAGAGAAATCCTTCACAAACAATTCAGAAAATAAACCCAAAGAATCTAACAAAACTACCGATAAAACCAGCTGATTTCATTAACAGTCTCGTTTCGCTTTTTGCGAAACTAAACATATTAAAAACTAAAGGTTATAAACTATACGTTTAAAGAAAGGAGATTTTTTAAAATGAAACTCAGACCGTTAAATGACCGAATTTTAGTGAAACGTGTTGAAGAAGAGGGAAAAACCAAGGGTGGAATTATTATTCCCGATGCGGCCAAGGAAAAACCGGCAGAAGGAAAAATTATTGCTGTTGGCAAAGGCGCGCTGAATCCCGAAGGCAAACGAGTCCCCCTTGAAGTCAAAATAGGTGATCGGATATTGTTCGGGAAATATGGTGGACAGGAGATAAAGGTTGAAGGTGAAGAATATATGATCATGAGTGAACAAGAAGTTCTCTGCATAATCGAATAATAAACATTCAAAATGGAGGACAGATCAAAATGCCTAAAGAAATAAAATACGGTATGAAAGCCCGGGAAGCCATGCTCAGCGGAGTTAAAACTCTCGCTGATGCAGTCGTTGTTACTCTCGGCCCCAAAGGAAGGAATGTTGTTATTGAAAAATCCTGGGGCTCTCCCACGGTTACCAAAGACGGCGTAACCGTAGCAAAAGAAATCGAACTGGAAGACAAGTTTGAAAACATGGGCGCCCAGATGGTAAAAGAGGTTGCCAGCAAGACCAGTGATATGGCCGGCGACGGGACAACCACTGCTACCATATTGGCAAGATCAATATATGAAGAGGGGCAGAAACTTGTTGCGGCCGGTAACAATCCCATGTCCATCAAGCGGGGTATTGACAAGGCTGTTGAAGTTGCCGTCCAGGAATTGCACAAGATCAGCAAACCTACCCAAGACCAGCGTGAAATCGCTCAGGTAGGCACCATTTCCGCCAACAACGACGAAACCATAGGGAACATCATTGCCGAAGCAATGAACAAAGTGGGTAAAGAGGGGGTCATTACTGTCGAAGAAGCCAAAGCCATGGAGACGTCCCTTGATGTTGTCGAAGGGATGCAGTTCGATCGTGGCTACCTTTCCCCATACTTTGTAACCGATGCCGAAAAGATGATTGCCTCATTAGAAGATCCTTATATCCTCATTAACGAAAAGAAGATCAGCAACATGAAAGACCTGCTTCCGATTCTTGAGCAGATCGCCAAAATGGGGAAACCGCTTGTGATTATCTCAGAAGATGTGGAAGGGGAGGCACTGGCAACCCTTGTTGTGAATAAACTGAGGGGCACGCTTAATGTGGCTGCTGTCAAGGCCCCGGGTTTTGGTGACAGACGAAAGGCCATGCTTGAAGATATAGCGATTCTGACCGGCGGTCAGGTTGTTTCAGAGGATCTTGGAATCAAACTCGAGAATCTCACACTCACAGACCTTGGCCAGGCCAAACGGATTACCATCGACAAAGACAATACAACCATCGTTGACGGCGCAGGCACACGTGCCGCCCTGGAAGGCCGTGTCAAACAGATCCGCGCTCAAATCGAGGAAACAACATCGGACTACGATCGTGAAAAACTCCAGGAGCGATTGGCCAAGCTGATCGGCGGTGTTGCTGTTATTAACGTGGGTGCTGCTACAGAGACCGAAATGAAGGAAAAGAAGGCCCGTGTTGAGGATGCATTGAACGCCACCCGGGCTGCGGTTGAAGAAGGCATCGTTCCCGGCGGCGGGGTTGCACTTGTACGTTGCCTGGATGCTTTAGAGAAAATTAAAGTTAAAGCCGATCAAAAACTGGGCGTAAAGGTTGTTATTCGAGCCATTGAAGAACCCCTTCGACAGATTGCCAACAATGCCGGCTTTGAGGGGTCCGTTGTGATCGATAAAGTCAAAAACAGCGAAGGTGCTTTTGGTTTTAACGCCGAAACCAACAAATATGAAGATCTAATTAAAGCAGGAGTCATCGATCCGACCAAGGTGGTCCGTTACGCGCTGCAAAACGCAGGAAGTGTTGCATCCCTGATGCTGACCACCGAAGCCATGGTCGCCGAAAAACCTGAAGAGAAGTCGGAAATGATGCCGGGTGCCGGCGGCATGGGCGGCGGCATGGGCGGCGGCATGGGGGGTATGGGTGGAATGATGTAGCCCTGTGTTCCTGACCGTTTAGAACAAAAGAGTGTCGATCAAAGCCCTTATGCTAATTATAGCATGAGGGCTTTTTTATTGAAAAGCTTGACAAATTACTAATGGACGGAGTATAAAATCGACTGAAAAATGGTTGGTTAAACAACAGATTAAAAATCGGAGAATCTGATGTATTGCAACAGAACATTTCAACTGACTATTTGTCTGTCTGTTTTGGCCGCAATTATTTTTTTCCCGGTTCGTATGTTTGCACGGGAAAACAAAAAGATTGTGGAACAAGAAACAGGATTTTACTATACCGTTCAGAAAGGAGATACTCTCTGGGATATTTCAGGCCGGTTCTTTGATTCGTCGTGGCTATGGCCTGATTTATGGAGTGAGAACTCTCAGATCTTCAATCCTCACTGGATTTATCCGGGAGAGCGTATCCGTATTTTTCATCAAAAAGGGGCTCAAAGCGTTATCGGAAAAACCGTATCAAGAAGCCGGGTACTTGAGAAAGAGCTCCAAAAAGAGCCGAAATATTATTATTATTCCCCCATTGATAAAATCGGGTTCATCAGGAAAGATCCTGTGGCTCCGTCAGGAGTCATCTTTAAAGTGAAAGATGATAAAGGATTGATCGGCGAGGGGGATCTGGTTTTTATCCGGTCAAAGGGGGATATAACACTCTTTACGGCGGGAAGTAAATATAGTGTATATAGAACATTAGCGCCTATCATTGACCAAAAAACAGAAGCACTTATCGGAACTCAGCACTATCTGACAGGTATCGTTGAAATCACGAAAATTGAACCTCGTTTCGCCGTAGCCAGGGTTATTCAGTCCTATCGTACCATGGAAGTCGGCAACCTTTTAATGCCCTACAAAATGAGGTCACCCAAAATCGAGCTGACTCAAAGCAAAAAAGGTTTAAACGGACAACTCATTATATCCGAGGAGCATGAGAATATCATTGGAGACAATGACATTGCGTTCATTGACAAGGGGAGTAAGGATGATGTGAAACTCGGACAACAGTATAGTATTTACTATCAAGAAAAGGGGCGGCTCGATACGGATACCAAAGAAGATGTTTTGCTCACCCAAGTTGTTTACGGCACGCTGCTCGTGCTACATACCGAACCGACCACCTCAACGGTTCTCATCACTCGGTCAGACCACAGCATTAAGCCCGGAGCTAAAATTTGCAGCCCCATTGAATAAAAGAGGACTGGTTGATGAAGCTGGGAAAATGGTTCATATGTTTATTGCTGGTGTCACTTCCTCTATCCTCTTCAGCCGAATTTTACAGATATATCGATGAGAAAGGAAACATTCATTACACGGACGATTTAAGCACGGTTCCCGAAAATCAACAGACCGATATTTATGAATATGGTGAATTTCAACGTAATGCGTACGATAATCAGAAGGATGAGCAAAGCGCAGCGAAATCAGAGCCTTTATTTGAGGAAATCAGGGCCCGGGATCAAAATGAAGCAAATGACCTTGTTGAAACAAAAAGGCGTCTTGACAGAAAAAAGCAGGAATTTGACAACGAATACAAGGCGTTGATGCAGGAAAGAGACCAAATTACAACAGACAATAAAAATTTAGAATCCAGAGCAGCAGCCAAAAAATATAATAAAATTATATCGAAATTTAATGAGAAAATAGCGGATTATGAAACAAGGAAAAAGGTATTCGACGCTGAAGTTGAAAAATATAATGCCCGGGTTAAAAACATCTTAAAGAACTCAGGGACCTCTGGTACAGGCACGCCGCCCTTAAAAACCAAATGATGTTGTTCTTATTTAAAGCAAAACAGAATGACCGGGGCGTTATTATTTAGTTTTGATTTCTTCCTTTAACATGCAGCATGCAATCCTGTATTCCGGCGTGCCGTTGCGGTTATAGCTCAGATTTCCGGGCTGAATGAGTTTGTTCATTACACACCCTTCCGGGATGTTAAGATTGAAAAGGTGGCTTTCGTTTATCTTCGGAGTGTTCAGAAGCAGGTTGCCTTTAAACACCTTACTGTGCAAAGGAAAATCCTCACACAGGGGGCATTGATACACCCTGCCGTTGGGGAATATAAAATAGTTTTCTGCAACCTTTGCGGCACATTCAAAGGGTTCGTCCGGACTTAAAAACACTTTTGGATAAGTCACGGTTATCCCGAGATCAGCGATCTTTTGGGCCGCATCAGGGATGATCTCCAGCCAGTCCTTTCGAGAAACCTGCAATTTTTCACGGTTGTTTTCTGCGGATTTCCCCCGGATACCGATAACCTGTATGAAAAAACGGTCAACACCCAAATCTTTCAAAAGCGGTGCAAGCCTATCCAGTTCGTGTAAATTCATTCGACTTACGGTGTAGATCAGGCTGGTCGTAAACCCTCTGAGAATCGCTTTTTTGATGCCTGCGATACAGTGATCGTAGCATCCCTTTCCCCGGATCATATCGTTTGTCTCTCGAGTCACTCCATCGAGGCTGAAACTGAAATAATCAACCATATCAGGGTCAACTTTGGAGAGAATATCATGAAACAGGTATCCGTTTGTATCTACCGTTATGGAGTTGTATCCCAGTGCTTTTGCTTTTTTTATGGCCAGTGACAGATCAGGGTGGAGCGTCGGCTCTCCGCCCAGGAATATGACATTGGCGTTTTTGTCTTTTGAGGCAAACACCTGAAGCCATGCCTCAATGGTCTCAAGGGGAAGCGTGTTTTCTCCATGCTGTTTCTTATTGATATAACAGTGTTTGCACTTAAGATTGCACTGGGTCAGGATATGAAAAAAAACATTGGTGGCATTTTTAGAAAAGGCGACGGTTTTTTTCATTTTTTCATGCCTCTTAACTCCTAAGTTTTGAATGTTTTGCTTTTTATAATAATCGCATAATATGGTTTTAAAAAATATCCCATATTTACCCTTCCCGTATGCCTGGTTTCAGGTTTCAGGTGCCAGCGCCTCTGTTCATCATTCCTGACACCTGACACCTGAAACCTTAAGACATGGAACAAAAATGGGATTAATCCGCCAAAGTTCGGTGGCGGATTAAAATTCCCTCTGTATACCCGGCGATTTTCACCATCCCAGTACAGAGACATCTATTCAATGGCCACCTTAAGAAACAAATCTCCCCGGTGACCGTCGGGGGTTATTTTGCCCAGGCCTTTTAACCGAAGCTTGCTCCCCGCTTGCACGCCGGCAGGGACGGTTACTCTTACCAGCCGTTTTTGAAATCCCCAGGGAATATTGACCAGCTTAAGCGTTCCGGTAAGCGCTTCAAATGAAGTGATGGTGATCACCCCGTAGAGGTGAGGATCGCTTCCGGGACCCACCGGCCGGATCACCTGCAAGCGGTGCGTTTTCCTTTTTGCGGTCATCTTGCGCATTGGAAGGCTGACACCGGTCCCGGGCAGGGCAAGCAGAATCTTTAAAAAAACAATACCGAAAACAAAACCGCCGATATGAGCCCACCAGGCAATACCACCAGCCCCCCCGTGGTTCCCGGCAGCACTGAGAAACTGTAAAACAAACCAGAGACCTAAAAAGAAAAACGCCGGAATTTCAACAAACCAGGGGATAAAGATAATGGGAATCAGTGTCAATATCTTTGCATTGGGATAGAGAATCAAATAAGCCCCCATGACGCCGGCGACAGCTCCGCTGGCTCCGATGGTGGGGATATTGGAATGAAAGTTGATAATAAGATGGGAAAGGCCGGATATCAGTCCGCAAAGCAGATAAAAAACCAGATAACGAAACGGCCCGAGACGGTCTTCGATATTGTCGCCAAAGATGTAAAGCGACCACATATTGCCCAGAAGATGCCAGAATCCGCCATGGAGAAACATGAAGGAAAGCAAAGAGAAAATCTGCTGGCCCGTGGTAAAATAAGAGGTAATCTGGGGAATCGAATAACGGGCGGGGACAAGACCATAAATATAGATAAAACGATTTAAATCCGGAACCATACTCATCTGGACCAGATAGACCATCACGTTGATACCAATGATTGTATTATTGACAACCGGATAATTTTTAGAAGGTATGGTATCACGTACGGGGATCATATGACCTAATCAGCTGTTTCGATCCTCATACTCATATCCACGCATCTTGCAGAATGGGTCAGGGCTCCGACGGATATGATATCTACCCCGGCATCTGCCAGGGAGTTAAGATCGCTTTTGGTTACGTTCCCCGACACTTCAACAAGAGCCGTTTTATTAATAAAAGTCGCGGATTCTTTTATCTGCTCCAGGTTCATATTGTCAAGCATGATAACCTCTGCACCGGCCTTAAGCGCGTCCTTGACCTGGTCCAGACTGGATACTTCCACCTCTATTTTGACAAGATGAGACACCCGGGTTCGGATACGGTCAATAGCTTTTTTTATACCTCCGCAGGCAGCAATGTGATTATCCTTTATCAACACACCGTCATATAGCCCCATCCTGTGGTTATGGGCTCCGCCCGCTCTAACGGCATATTTTTCCAATACCCGCCACCCCGGTGTGGTCTTACGGGTATCCACAAGGCGCACCCGTTTATTTTTGAGTTCATCCACATATGAACGCACACAGGTCGCAATACCCGAAAGGCGCTGAAGAAAATTCAAGGCGGTTCTCTCCCCCCGGAGCAGGGCCCGGAGGTTCCCCTCAACGGCTGCGATGGTTTCGCCTTGTTTTACAAAATCGCCGTCAGTATAAACGGGTATGAATATAACGCCGGCATTAAGGTATTTAAAAACCTGACCGGCCACATCAAGACCTGCAATGACAAAAGGCTCTTTGGCGATGATGACGCCTTTGCCTTTCAGATCGGGATCCACAAGATTATCCGTTGTAATATCTCCGGATCCCATGTCTTCTTTCAGGGCTATTTCTATGAGATGCTGTATTGAGTTCATGAGAGACTCGGATTAGGCCTCAAGCGCTTTGATTTTATTCAGATTGGTCAGCAGTTTTTCCTGTTTTTCAACAAGAAGATCGTGTTTTGCTTTTACTTTTTCCACCACTTCCACGGGTGCCTTTCTGAGAAAATCTTCATTGTTCAGTTTTTTTGAAACCGCGGCCGATTCATTGGTCACTTTATTGATTTCCTTTTCAAGCCGTTCGATCTCCTTTTTAAAATCGACAATCCCTTCTAATGAAACAAAAATCGTGGCATCATTTACAACAGCTGTTGCCGCGGACTTTGGGCTTTTAACCGCATTTCCCACAGATAGAGAGTTCAGTCTGGCAAGGTTAATGACCATGTCCCGGTGCTGTTGTATGGTTTTTTTTGTTGATTCGTTCCGGGACTGGGCCGAAACTTCCAAAGATAATGACGGTGAAATGTTCATCTCACCCCGTATATTTCTGATGCCGGTTATTATCCCTGAGATAAGTCCCATATATGATTCCGCTTCCTCATCCCGTTGTATGCGATCATCCGTGTCCGCGTATAACGGAAATGCCGCTTTCATGATGGATCCTTGTGTGCCCGGAAGTTTATGCCATATTTCCTCTGTAATAAAAGGTACGAAAGGATGAAGCAAAATTAGCGTGTCATGCAGAACACGCCACAACACGCTCAGGGTTGCTTGTTGCCGGTTCTGTCCCTCTTTTCCGTACAATGTGGGTTTAATGGCTTCAAGATACCAGTCACAGAATTCATGCCATACAAAATTGTAAAGCGCCCCGGCTGCATCATTAAACCGGTAACTGTCAAGCGCTTCGGAAACTTTGCCGCTCACACGATTTAGTCTGGACAGAATCCACCGGTCCACAAGGGAAAGCGGTTCGGCTGTTATGTCTGTATAGGATTTGTTTATGTGTGTCAGGGCAAAACGGGCGGCGTTCCAGATCTTGTTGATAAAATTACGGTAGCCTTCAACGCGCTTCTCAGACATTTTTACATCTCTGCCCTGGGCTGCAAAAGCGGCCAGGGTAAATCGGAATGCATCGGTTCCATAACGGTCAATAATGCTCAACGGGTCGATGACATTGCCCGTGGACTTGCTCATTTTTTTGCCCGCTTCATCCCGAACCAGAGCATGCACATAAACATCCTTAAAGGGCACATCCTCCATGAAGTGGATCCCCATCATCATCATTCTGGCGACCCAGAAAAAGAGAATGTCAAAACCGGTAACCAGAACAGATGTGGGATAAAATAATTTTAACAGAGGAGTCTGATCCGGCCATCCCATGGTTGAAAAAGGCCACAGGGCGGAGCTGAACCAGGTATCCAGTACGTCCGTGTCCTGTACAAGAACTGTTCCGCCACACGCCGGACACGTTGCCGGCGTTTCAAGGGCAACAATTATTTCTTGACAGGTGTCGCAGGTCCATGCCGGAATCTGGTGACCCCACCATATCTGCCGAGAAATACACCAGTCCTTAATATTGTTCATCCACTCAAAATAAGTCTTGATCCAAATTTCGGGAATGATCCGGGTATCACCTTTTTTAACGGCATCAATCGCTTTTTTTGCCAATGGTTGCGTCCGGATAAACCACTGTTTTGACAGATTAGGTTCAATGATAGTCTTGCACCGGTAACAGTGGCCGATGCTGTGCTGGTATGGCTCGATCTTTTCAAGAAGCCCTTTTTCCTTAAGCGCATTAACCACGACCTTCCTGCATTCGAATCGATCGAGACCTTTGAACTTGCCCGCTTCAGATGTCATCCGGCCGTCATCACCAATAACTTTTATCCGTTCCAGATTATGGTGATTTCCGATCTCAAAGTCGTTGGGATCATGGGCGGGTGTAATCTTTAATGCCCCGGTTCCAAAGGACATGTCCACATATTTATCTTTAATGATGGGAATGGTTCTGTTCATAAGGGAAAGAATCACCTGAAGATTTTCCATACCTTGGTAGCGCTCGTCATTTGGATTTATGGCGACGGCCGTATCTCCCAACATGGTTTCCGGCCGGGTCGTCGCAACAACCACACCCCCGGTTCCGTCGGTAAAAGGATACCGAATATGATACAGGTGACCCTCATGCATTTCGTGTTCAACCTCAAGATCAGCAAGTGCCGTATGGCACCGGTGGCACCAGTTAATAATGTAATTGCCGCGATAGATAAGACCTTCGTGGTACAGGTTTACAAAAACCTTTCGCACGGCTCTTGAAAGTCCCTCATCCATGGTAAAGCGCTCACGATCCCAATCACATGAAGCACCGAGACGTTTCAGTTGATTGATGATGGCGTTGCCATATTCACTTCGCCATTCCCAAACCGCCTCAATGAACTTTTCCCTGCCCACCTGGTGGCGATCCATACCCTGATCGGCGAGTTTTTTTTCTACAACATTCTGTGTGGCAATTCCTGCATGGTCGGTACCGGGCATCCACAGGACATTATCGCCGCGCAATTTCCGGTATCGGCAGAGAATATCCTGCAACGTATTATTCAGTGCGTGACCCATGTGAAGCACGCCGGTAACATTGGGCGGAGGGATTACAATGGAATAGCATCTTTGATCGGTTTTTTCCTCGTTTGCCGCAAACAGCAATTCTTTCTCCCAGAATTCGTACCAACGTTTTTCCACGTCATGGGGTTCATAACCTTTATTCAGAAGATTGGAACTCATAAATATTTTACTCCATTATTGATATTAGGGATAAGCCCCTAAGTTTTTGAGTTGCGCGTCTCGAAACAGTATCCGAATACAGGTAAAAAATTGAAAAGGGGATTATCGAATAATCCCCGATTATAACTTTTCAATAAATTATGGAGCCTACTGGTGATAAAATGGAATCTGGCTGGCTGGTTGAGCAGGCAAAATATATTTATTGTATAAAGAAAAGATCATTTTTCGTTTCCCGAGGCATCTTGGAGCAGGATACTTTTTAATCTTTCTATTTCGCGCGTGACCGTTTTTTCAATGACCTCGATAAGAATACCATCGATCTTTTCGTAAAACATGTTTTTTATAACCCGCTCCAAAGCCGCTTCAATCTGTGTGTCCGACACCTTTTCAGACTCAAGTACATCCTCTGAAATATCTTCTTTTGTGTCGAGCTCCATACCCAGCGAATCCACAAAATCGTCACTCGGAGCCTGATCCTCAGCGACTTCCTCGTCGAATTCATCATCTAATACCCTGGGTTCTTTTAAAAGATCTGTATTTAAATCGGTGAGATCTTCTGCTTCCTCGAAGGCGTTCTCGGTAATATGGAGAGGCTCGCCGATTTCCTCTATTTCCTGGGGAACATCGCTAATTGCCTCGGTGAGGGTTATGATTTCTTCTGATGATTCCGCTTCTTGGGTGAAGATGCTTTCTTTTTCATCGTTTACGTCAGGTTCGTCGGCGGCCTCCAGAAGATCGATAATTTCTTCGTCATCTTGAGAAACAACGAAGGTTTCTTCTTCGAATTCGATGAGTTCCGAATCTTGTTCGGATTCCGGCTCTTGGGCAACCATGCCTTCCGTTATAACGTCCACGTCAGGCTCATCGGCGGCCTCCAGAAGGTCGATAATTTCTTCGTCATCTTGAGACGTATCAACGGCTTCTTCTTTAAGTTCGATAATTTCTTCGTCTTCCGTAGATTCTGCCTTTTCCATTTTCTTGTCGGGATCATTATTGCTCGTCATATCAACCCCCTGTTTACCATAATATGCCGTACATCATAAATAACCACCCTATAATCAAGGAAAATTTACCACAGGGCATGCAGTGTGTCAAGATATTTGGTTTTTAGTAAAATTCGCTTTTAATTCGGATTAATTTGGACTTGGCCTAACATGGAAGCACAATCGATTTGCCAAAAAAATAATTTACAATGTGCCTGACCTAATTATAAAGAAAAGTATGCGATATTTTTTTATCGAACCATCAAAAATCTCCGGTTCAACATCCATTATTACCGGTTCTGATGCCCGGCACATAAAAACCGTATTGCGGCTTAAACCGGGCGATAAGATCGGCCTTTATGACGGCAGAGGGGTTGAATATCGGGCCGAAATCATTTCTTTTTCTAAGGAAAGTATCACCGTCTCCATAACCGACAGCTTTCCTTCAACCGCCGAGTCACCCGTTCAAATTGCGATTGCCCAGGCGTTTTTAAAAGAAAAAAAAATGGACGGTCTTGTCCGGCAGCTTACCGAACTCGGAATAACAACATGGATACCCTTTTTTGCCGAACGATCCGTTTCCAGACCCGATAAAAAACAAATCTCGGCACGGTCCCAACGGTGGAAAAAAATTGCAAAAGAAGCGCTCAAGCAATGCAAGCGCGGCCGAATGATAGAAATCTGTGAATCCGTATCCTTTGAAGAGATGCTGAATCTCGGAGAGTCTTTCGACTTAAAAATCGTTTTTTGGGAAAATGAGTGTAAATCCGTCAATTCCGAATTTCCCAAGCCCGGCAGGCAAATTAAAACCATATTTGCCGTGCTGGGTCCGGAGGGGGGATTGACCTCCCGGGAAATTGAACGCGCCAGAAACCGGGGGTTTGTTACCGCCGCACTTGGGCCCCGTATCTTGAGAGCCCAAACCGCAACCCTTGCAGCATCGGTCTTGTTGCAGTATATTTTTGGAGATATGGGGCAAAAAAAATCTTGACAAAAAACAGGGTATCGAATAGCAATATTAGCTTAATTTTAATACGCCGAGGTAGCTCAGTCGGTAGAGCAGGGGACTGAAAATCCCCGTGTCGGCAGTTCGATTCTGTCCCTCGGCACCATCTTTT